>NZ_JASCOM010000071.1:0-25584 GCF_029959925.1 Pseudomonas sp. PS02303 | reverse complement strand
GGCTCGCTCCTACAGGGGATTTTCAGTGACCACAAAATTTATGGACAGCCGATACCCCTGTGGGAGCGAGCCTGCTCGCGATGGCCATTGCCGATGCATCACAACACTCAGGCAGACGCCGGCATCGGCTGAAAACTGAAGTACTGCGTCAACGCCTCCACCAATTGCCCATACTCCGGCGGTGCCCGTTGCAGGCTGAACCCGGCGTCGTAATGGTGGGGGGTTTCGTCTTCGTGGCACCACAAACAACAGGCCGTCAGGTCAATAACCTGCTGGCAGCCGTCGCTGGCGGGGATTTTCAATCGCAGGTCAAAGTCGACGCCCACCATCATGGGCAACTGACTGATGAGCATCAGCCCGTCGGCGGACACGTTGCCCAGAAAGCCGATGGGTTTGTCGGTGACGCTGTTGAATACTTTCAGAAAATACGGCAGCTGATGCCGCTCGATCCGGCGGTCGGTAAACATGCGCAGTTGGCCCAGCAAGGCCCTTAAGCAGGGCCGCACTAATGCTTCGGAACGTGCCGTTTTTGCTTTTGTTGAAAAAGCCTGGCGCGCTCTCCCCGTTCCCGGTGCGTCAGTCCATGAATCCGCTGACGCTTACGGCTGCCGGTCACAGGTATGACCTCGGTCTAGAGACATGGCTCTAAAACCGATCCATTCGACTATAGCTCACCACCGCCGGGCGGCCAGCCTTTGCACGACAACGGCAATCAGAACCGCGTCGGGCGCACGACCGCTGCGGCGCTGCGAGTCGGGTAATGGCCCAGGCTCTGCAAGGTTTCCAGACGGGCGCGGGCGCGGTAGGCGTATTCGCTTTGCGGGTAGGACGCCATGATGAACTGATAAGTCTGCGCCGCATCGATGAACAGCTTCTGCCGTTCCAGGCACTGGCCACGCATCATCGACACTTCCGGCCACACATAAGGCCGCGCACGGCTGGAGCGTTCGACTTTGGACAATTCGAGCATCACCTGCTCGCAATTGCCGCGATCGTAAGCGCTGTAGGCATTATTCAAATGATGGTTCATGGACCAACGGGCGCAACCCGTCACACTGAGGGCAAGGGCGGCAATGAGCACGAATCGCATGGGGGATCTCCTGTCTTGAGCTCTGTATCGACCCGTGAGCAGAAATCTTCAGGAATGTTCGGTTAAAGAAACAAACGAAAAAGTAGTGCAAACGAACAATGACTACACCCGCTGACCATAGTAGCCTCACTCAGCGCTTGAACTCAGGAGTCTTTGCATGTCCGTCCGTCGTACCAAAATCGTCGCTACCCTTGGCCCGGCCAGTAACTCGCCGGAAGTTCTCGAACAGCTGATTCTGGCTGGCCTGGACGTCGCCCGCCTGAACTTCTCCCACGGCACCCCCGACGAGCACAAGGCTCGCGCGAAGCTGGTGCGTGACCTCGCGGCCAAGCACGGTCGTTTCGTGGCCCTGCTGGGTGACCTGCAAGGCCCGAAAATCCGGATCGCCAAATTCGCCAACAAGAAGATTGAGCTGAAGATCGGTGATCAATTCACCTTCTCCACCAGCCATCCTCTGACCGAAGGCAACCAGCAAGTGGTCGGCATCGACTACCCGGATCTGGTCAAGGATTGCGGCGTGGGCGACGAGCTGCTGCTCGACGACGGCCGCGTGGTGATGCGCGTCGATACCGCCACCGCCACCGAACTGAACTGCACCGTACTGATCGGCGGCCCGCTGTCCGACCATAAAGGCATCAACCGTCGCGGCGGTGGCCTGACGGCGCCGGCCCTGACCGAGAAAGACAAGGCCGACATCAAGCTCGCCGCCGAGATGGAAGTGGACTACCTCGCCGTGTCCTTCCCGCGCGACGCCGCCGACATGGAATACGCCCGTCAACTGCGCGACGAGGCCGGCGGTACTGCCTGGCTGGTGGCGAAGATCGAACGCGCCGAAGCCGTGGCCGACGACGAAACCCTCGACGCGCTGATCCAGGCGTCCGACGCGGTCATGGTTGCCCGTGGTGATTTGGGTGTGGAAATCGGCGACGCCGAGCTGGTGGGCATTCAGAAGAAGATCATTCTGCACGCACGCCGCCACAACAAGGCTGTGATCGTGGCGACCCAGATGATGGAGTCGATGATCCAGAACCCGATGCCGACCCGCGCCGAAGTGTCCGACGTAGCCAACGCCGTGCTCGACTACACCGACGCCGTGATGCTCTCGGCGGAAAGTGCTGCCGGCCTGTACCCGCTGGAAGCCGTGCAAGCGATGGCGCGCATCTGCATCGGCGCGGAAAAGCATCCGACCAGCAAGACCTCCAGCCACCGCATCGGCAAAGTGTTCGAAAGCTGCGACCAGTCCATCGCCCTGGCGGCCATGTACACCGCCAACCACTTCCCGGGCGTGAAGGCGATCATCGCCCTGACCGAAAGTGGCTACACGCCGTTGATCATGTCGCGCATCCGTTCTTCGGTGCCGATCTACGCGTTCTCCCCGCACCGCGAAACCCAGGCCCGCGCAGCCATGTTCCGTGGCGTCTACACCGTTCCGTTCGACCCGGCATCGCTGCCGCCTGAGCAAGTCAGCCAGGCCGCGATCGACGAGTTGCTCAAGCGCGGCGTTGTCGAGAAAGGCGACTGGGTCATCCTGACCAAGGGCGACAGCTACCACACCATCGGCGGCACCAACGGGATGAAAATCCTGCACGTTGGCGATCCGATGGTCTGAGTGATCAGAACCGCTGAAACAGAAAACCGCCATGTGAATGGCGGTTTTTTTTCGCCTGAAGAACGGCGCCCTGGACAATGACAGACCTGTCTACTGTCAGGTTTGACAGTAGACAGGTCTGGCCCCGTGACCGTCCAATCAAGCCTGGGCCACGAATTCGCCTCCCAACTGGACATGAGGAAAGCGTCTTCATCTTCTGGTCTGCGGCAGCCGGCCTCATCGTACCCACCACGGAGATCGATAAATGAAGACTCAACGCACCGCCGAGGCCGGCATGCTGGACGAAAGTTTTGCGGACAAGGGCATTGCCTGGATTGGTTTTGGCCAATACGCGATGGCCAGAATTGAAAGTATCAAAAGCGTCGGGGAAGGTACTGAAGGCAAAATCTATTTCGCGGGCTGGTACCACGACAACAACATGGCAACGTCTTTGTACTTGTTGGGTCGACTGAATGCCGACGGCTCTGTCGATAAAACGTTTGGCGAAGAAAGTGATGACGGTGTCGTCGTGCGGCGCTTCAAGGGCCTCAGTTCAACCGTAAAGTCGCTGGCGATTCAACCTGACGGCAAAATTCTTTTATTTGGTAGCGCCACCGGCAGTGAGTTTCTTCAGGCACCGGCCTTTGCGCGTTATAGCGCTGATGGAAAGCTTGACCGCAGTTTCGGCGAAAACGGCGACGTGGTTCACAACATTATTGTGCACCCCCCAGCTCGTACCGCTCGCCAGAATGAATTGCAATCAGCCACCGACAGTTCCTCAAACCCCTTCGGCGTAGAAATCCTGCCCGATGGAAAAATACTTGCGTTCAAGCATCATGCGTTTGACGACTGGAATACAGCGGTAGGTCTGATTATTCGACTCGACGATAGAGGATCGCTGGACCTGGATTTTAATCAAATTGGCCATATCGTTGTCTCCCATCCCGACTATTTGTTTAACCACACACAACTCATGAGCATCATGGTGCAGGCCGACGGCAAGTACCTGGGGTGTGGAGCGGTCTGGGATGAACGTGAACCTCACGCTGCCATGTTTGCGCGCTACCACCCGCAGGGTACTCTCGACGACTCGTTCGCAGATTGTGGATTTGCCATTATCAAAGGCCCGGCCGACATGGGCGGATTACGCCTCGAGGCGATGGCTCAACAGCCCAATCAACGTATTTTGGGAATTGGTGCGACCATCACGCCTTCAAACGACAGGGGCCTGTTGCTGAGCATCGAACCCGACGGCTCGCCCAATATTCAGTTCAACCGGGGATTGCCCTTGTTTACCGAGCTGGAGCCCGACGCCTTGACCGCGTGGACAGCGGGCGCCATTCAAGAGGATGGGAGAATTGTGGTGGTGGGAGGCGTCGGGACTGCCAATGGCGAAGTCGATATCGTTGTTGCACGGTTTATCGATGAACAATTTGATCCCGAATTCAATGGCACAGGCTATGTCCGCACCGAGGTGGAGCCTGGGACTGAAGTCGCGACAGGCATGGCGTTGCAGAGCGACGGTAAAATAGTGGTCGCCGCCTACACCGGGAGCAAAAAACTCATCATTTTGCGTTACCTGTCGTAGTGGTCAGCAACGTCAGCCCCGCCATGTGAATGACGGGTTTTTTTGGTGATCGTTCCCACGCTCCGCGTGGGAATGCCTCTACGGACGCTCCGCGTTCGGCTCTTGATGGGACGGGGAGCGTCCCGGGCTGCATGATCGGTGTCAATGCCGTTTGATAAAAGCCGACAATGCCGCCAACGCTTCCGGCGAACGCAACCTTTGGGTGAACAACGCGCCCTCTTCTTCGATCACTGTGCGCAGCTGCTCCCGGTCCGGCGCTTTCATCAATTGCTTGCTGATCCGCACCGCTTCCGGTGGCAATGACTCAAACCGCAACGCCATCTCCCGCGCCTTGGTCAACGCCGCTTCGCCACTGCCCAACGCTTCGGTGGCAATGCCCCACGCCGCAGCCTGCTCACCGCTAAACCCTTCACCCAACAGCAACAGCTCCGCTGCTTTGGCATGCCCGAGCAATCGCGGCAGGATCAGGCTCGAACCAAACTCCGGGCACAACCCGAGGTTCACGAACGGCATGCGCAACCGCGCATCACGGCTGACATACACCAGATCGCAATGCAGCAACAGCGTCGTGCCGATCCCCACCGCCGCGCCCGCCACGGCGGCGATCACCGGTTTGCGGCATTCCAGCAAGTTGAGCATGAAGTGGAACACCGGGCTGTCGAGGTTGCTCGGCGGTTGCTGGATGAAATCGGCGATGTCGTTGCCGGCAGTGAAGCACTCGGCGCTGCCGGTGATCAGCACGGCGTTGATGTCGGGGTCGGTGTCGGCCTGTTTCAGCGCGTCGGCCAAGTGGCTGTACATGGCGCGGGTCAGGGCGTTTTTCTTGTCGGGACGGTTCAGGCGCAGGGTCAGCAGGCCGCGTTCGCGTTCAAGCTGGATGGCATCGGTCATGGCGAGTCTCGCGTCGTTAAACGATCAGCGCTCAACCACGGGGAACAAAGACATCCGCCAGCAGTTGGTTGCGCGGCAGTCCGGCCAGGTACAAACGCCGGGCAAAGGCGTCGACACTGTCGGGGGCTCCGCAGACTAAGGCCAGGGTTTGCCGGGAAACAAGCCGCAGTTGCGCCAACGCTTGCGGCAACTCGGCCGGGGTCCAGCATTCAATGCTGAGGTTTTCACGCACATCGGCCATGGCTTGCAGGGGCTTGGCCAGGTAATGCTCGCTGGCGTCATGGGCGAGGTGAATGACGCGGATGGCGCCTTGGTGATCCTGACGCAACGCTTCGCGCAACACACCGAACAACGGCCCCAGTCCCGTACCGGCCGCCATCAGCCACAGTGGTCGAGTGCTCCAGTCCGGGTCATATTGCAACGCTCCGCCACGCAGTTCGCCGAGGCGGATCGGGTCGCCGATTTTCAGCTGACGGGCCGCGTCGCTGAATTCACCCCGCTGTCGACAATCGAGGTGGAACTCCAAAAAGCGGTCCTCTTCCGGCAGACTCGCCAAGGAGTAGGGCCGTGCCACGTTGCCCGCCCACAACACCAGATGCTGCCCGGCGCTGTAGCGTAACGGTCGCTCGGTGGTCAGGCGCAACCGCAATACGCTGGCGCTCAACCAATCAACGGCGACGACTTGCGCGGGGCGGCCGTCGACGTGTGGATCGAAGGCATGCACCTGCAAGTCCTCGACCACCTGGCACTGACACGCCAGACGCCAACCTTGCTGACGCTGTTCAGCGCTCAAGGCATCGGGACGGCTGTCGCTGGGCAAGCCTTGAACGCATTGCACCAGGCACGCATGGCAACTGCCGGCGCGACAACTGTAGGGCACGGCCACGCCGTTCTGATTCAGGGCATCGAGCAGGTTGCTGCCCGGGGCCACGGACCAATGGCGCTCGCCGACGCGCAACTCAGGCATCGACGTTCTCCCACGCCGCCGCGCAGCGATTGCGCCCGTCACGCTTGGCGCGGTAAAGCGCCTGGTCGGCGCGCTGCAAGGCGTCGTCGAGATCATCGCCCAGCTCCAGCAACGTCATGCCGGCGGACAAACTGAGGTGGGCGACGTTGAGTCCGATCAACTCGACATCGGTAAAGGCGATGCGCAGCCGTTCGCAACAAGAGGTCAGGCGTTCGGCGTTGCAGTCGGGCAGCAACACCACGAACTCTTCGCCACCATAACGGGCCAGCACATCGCCCTCTCGCAGGCAGGCGGTGGCCACGCCGGCAAAGGCTTGCAGCACCTGGTCGCCAGCAGCGTGGCCATGAACGTCATTGATGCGTTTGAAGTGGTCGAGGTCGATCAACGCCAGGCCATGCACCACGCCCGCCTCCATCGCGTTCAGCTCGCGGGAAGCCAGGCGCAGGAAATGCCGGCGGTTGAACAGCCCGGTCAGTTCGTCGGTGGCGACCAGGTCTTCGAGCTGGCGCATCATCCCGCGCAGGGTGTCCTGATGCGCCTGCAAGGCAAACCGTCGTTGGCGCATACGTTGACGCGAGGCCTGGACGTAACGGGCATAAAGCTCCAGCCACACCAACACGATAAACAGCACGCACACCTGCAACGCGGCCAGCGCCGGGTCGTGCAACTGGAAGTGGTAGCCCTCCCATAGCGCAATCGCACTGAAACTGAAAAACACCAACAGGGCACAGCGCACAAACGCACGGCGCGAAAGATGGAACAGCCCGAACAACATGATCAGCAGGTAGAACACCAGGAACGCGCCGCGCGCCTCATCCAGGTTGGCAACCAGCCATGTCTGCCACCCCAGGCCCATCAATACTTGTGCTTCGGTCAGGCTCGGGTCGGAAAAGCGCAGGTTGCAGCCGCTGTAAAACACCGCGAACAACGTCCCCTGGGTGATCACCACCAGCGCGCTGCCGATGGCCACGCTGGTCAGCGGCTCATCGTAATGCCCGGTGAAAAACGCCATCCACAGCAATACCAAAGCCAGGGCGTAGGTGCCGGCTGCGAGGGCGAAGCGTTTGAGCAAAAGCCGTTGGATGGCGTTATGGGTCAATCGTTGACTCACCGTGCGAAAGGAGGCTGATCGAGTGTCCTACTCTACAGACCGAATGCCACTTTAGTGGGGTGTCTGATAAATGACCATTCAATTTTCGGGGCAGAAAACTGGCGTCAAAAGCATGTCCCTGAATGACACAAAACCTGCGGTGAGGGAGCTTGCCTGTGGCGAGGGGATTTATCCCCGTTCGACTGCGAAGCAATCGCCCATCCGACACACGGGGTATACCTGTCTCACCGAGGTGTAGCTATCGGGGGCGGCTTCGCCACCCAACGGGGCGGGGCGACGTTTCGCTAAATCCCCACACCGCAGATAAATCCGCCTGCCGCAAGATTGACTTTCGGCGGGTGTACCCGGAACCGAGGCGCGGTATACTGCCGCGCCTTTTTAGCGTCGCGCCAGCAGCCCCGGCGTGCCCTGACTCTTCGAGCCAGCTTCAAGTTGCAAGCTCCAAGCAGCAAGCTCAAAGCAGTACACACACTGCTCTTACTTGCCGCTTGTAGCTCAAAGCTTGAAGCTGGCTCGAAGAGCTATTGAATGTTCCCGTCTTTTAGAGGAGCGCGACTCATGACCGTGATCAAGCAAGACGACCTGATTCAGAGCGTTGCCGACGCCCTGCAGTTCATTTCCTATTACCACCCCGTTGACTTCATCCAGGCGATGCACGAGGCCTACCTGCGCGAAGAATCGCCGGCAGCTCGTGATTCGATGGCGCAAATCCTGATCAACTCGCGCATGTGTGCCACCGGCCACCGCCCGATCTGCCAGGACACCGGCATCGTCACCGTCTTCGTCCGCGTGGGTATGGACGTGCGTTGGGATGGCGCCACCATGGGCCTGGACGACATGATCAACGAAGGCGTGCGCCGGGCTTACAACCTGCCGGAAAACGTCCTGCGTGCCTCGATCCTCGCCGACCCGGCGGGCGCTCGTAAAAACACCAAGGACAACACCCCGGCCGTTATCCACTACTCCATCCTTCCGGGTAACACCGTGGAAGTGGACGTGGCAGCCAAGGGCGGCGGCTCCGAGAACAAGTCGAAAATGGCCATGCTCAACCCGTCCGACTCGATCGTCGACTGGGTATTGAAGACCGTTCCGGAAATGGGCGCCGGCTGGTGCCCACCGGGCATGCTCGGCATCGGCATCGGCGGCACCGCCGAGAAAGCCGCGGTCATGGCCAAGGAAGTGTTGATGGAATCCATCGACATTCACGAGCTGAAAAAGCGCGGCCCGTCCAATCGCATCGAAGAGATGCGCCTGGAACTGTTCGAGAAGGTCAACCAACTGGGCATCGGCGCCCAGGGCCTCGGTGGCCTGACCACCGTGCTCGACGTGAAGATCATGGATTACCCGACCCACGCCGCTTCGCTGCCGGTGTGCATGATCCCGAACTGCGCCGCCACCCGTCACGCGCACTTCGTATTGGATGGCTCCGGCCCGGCGACCCTGGAAGCGCCACCGCTGGACGCCTACCCGGAAATCGTCTGGGAAGCGGGCCCGTCGGCCCGTCGCGTCAACCTCGACACCCTGACCCCGGAAGACGTGCAGAGCTGGAAGCCGGGCGAAACCGTCCTGCTCAACGGCAAGATGCTCACCGGTCGCGACGCCGCGCACAAGCGCATGGTCGAGATGCTGAACAAAGGTGAAACCCTGCCGGTCGATCTGAAAGGTCGCTTCATCTACTACGTCGGCCCGGTTGATCCGGTGCGCGAAGAAGTGGTGGGCCCTGCCGGTCCGACCACCGCCACGCGGATGGACAAGTTCACCCGTCAGATCCTCGAGCAAACCGGCCTGCTGGGCATGATCGGCAAATCCGAGCGCGGCCCGACCGCGATCGAAGCGATCAAGGACCACAAAGCCGTTTACCTGATGGCAGTGGGCGGCGCAGCTTACCTGGTGGCGCAAGCGATCAAGAAATCCCGTGTCGTGGCATTCGCCGAACTGGGCATGGAAGCGATCTACGAGTTCGACGTCAAAGACATGCCGGTGACTGTTGCAGTAGACAGCAAGGGCGAGTCGGTACACATCACCGGTCCTGCCATCTGGCAGAAAAAGATCAGTGAAAGCCTGGCGGTCGAAGTGCAATAAGCACTGCGACTTTGCCAAAACGGCCGGCTCGTCTGAATGGACGACCCGGCCGTTTTTTTTGCTTGCGAATAATGCCGATGGCATTAAAAGCGATCCGCTTACAGCTATTTGATCTAGAAAAGCCCTTCTGATCTGTCAGATCTGACAGGTTACGTAAAACTCCCATCTTGTTAGCGTCTGATCCATCACGCGACACCGTTGCCACGGGCGAACGCCAGGCCAAAACAGGATCAGCCCCATGGAAGACCAAGCGTCCCTGAATATCGTCGCACCCGCGATTGCCAAGAGCACTTCGATCGCCAGCATCGGTAATGATTGGGCTAAAGTCGGTTGGACGGGAGGCGCGTCTTTCGCGCTGTCGCTGCCGATTTCAGCGGGACGCGGCTGCGATCCCCAACTCTCGTTGAGTTACAGCAGCCAGTCGGCGAACGGACCGTTCGGCATCGGCTGGCAGTTGAACCTCGGCGCCATCACTCGCCAGACCAGTAAAGGTGTGCCGCGCTATACCGGCGATGATGTGTTCATCAGCCCTCTGGGTGAGCAGTTGATGGCCGAGCGCAACGCCAGCGGTGAGATCGAGGAACGTGAAGTCTCTGAATACCGTGGCCTGTCTGTCGGCAAGCACGCTGTGCTGCGCTATCGGCCACGGGTCGAAAGCACGTTCGATTTGATCGAATTCTGGTATTCCGATTCGAACCCGGAAGGGTTCTGGCTGGTGCACGGAGCTGATGGCAGCCTGCACCTGTTCGGCAAGATCGAAAGTGCGCGCAAGGCAGACCCGCTGGACTCGAAGCGAATTGTTGCCTGGTTGTTGCAGGAGAGCATGAATGCCTGGGGCGAGCATATCCGCTACGAATACCTGAAAGACCAGGCCCCTGGAGAAGAAACCGTCCCGCATGACTACCGCGCACAACGCTACGTCCATCGCGCGTTGTATGGCAACGTTGCCGCGTATGACCAGTTGTACGGCTGGGACTTGCCGCAGACACCGACGCCTGCATGGCATTTCCACTTGGTGTTCGACTACGGCGAGCGCACCCGGGAGCTGACTGAAAAACCGGTGTATGACGGCCCGACGCTCAAGCCCTGGCTGACTCGTGAAGACCCCTTTTCGTCCTATCGACAGGGCTTTGAAGTGGGCACTCGCCGCCTTTGCCAGCAAGTGCTGATGTTTCACAGTTTTCCGGAATTGGGCAGCGAACCTGTGCTGGTCCGGCGCTTGCTGCTGGAGTACGCGGCCAACACAACCCCCTGGTCTTACAGCCAGATCGCGGCGGCGCATTATCAGGCGTATGACGCCGACGGCATCGTGGAAAACATGCCCCCGGTGGAGTTCGACTATTCGGCGTTTGAACTCAATAAAGAGCCGGTTGCCTTCTTCCCGTTCGAGAACATGCCGGGCCTTGAAGACAGCGGACTCTATCAATGCGTCGACCTGTTCGGCGAAGGCCTGCCGGGCTTTCTGTGTCGCCATGACCAATGCTGGTACTACCGCGAGCCCTTGCGTGCCACCACGGGCCCTGACCACATTCACTACGGCCCGTGGACAGCGCTGACGAAAATCCCGGTGGCCGACCGCAATAAACCTGCGCATCAAGCCCTGATGGACATGACCGGCGACGGGCGTCTGGACTGGATTGTCGCCCAACCCGGCATGTGTGGTTTTTACACGCTGAACCCGGATCGGAGCTGGTCAACCTTCATCCCCTTTTCGGCCTTCCCGGTGGAGTTTTTCAACACCCTTTCGCAGCTGTGCGATTTGACCGGCGACGGGCTCAGCTCGCTGGCGCTGATCGGCCCCAACGCCGTGCGCTTCTACGCCAATCAGCGTGAAACCGGTTTTGCCAGGGCCGAAGATGTCCTGCATGAGCCCGACCGTTTGCCCATCTTCAGCAACTCAAGCAGCGAACTGGTGCTGTTGGGCAATCTGCTGGGCAGCGACATGACCGAGTTGTGCCGCATTCGGCACAACGAAATCAAATGCTGGCCAAATCTGGGGCACGGACAATTCGGCAGCGGTTTTGTCATCAGCGGCCCGAGTTTCGAGTACGCCGCGTTCGACGCCGCGCGGGTGCGAATCGCCGATCTGAATGGCTCCGGTGCCCCAGCGCTCATTTATCTGAATTCCGCTGGCTTTGACATTTACCTCAACCACGGCGGCAATGGTTTTGCACAAACGCCCATCACGGTCCCCTGGCCCGAGGGCGTGCGTTACGACAACCTGTGTCAGGTCACCTTCGCCGACCTGCAAGGGCTCGGCTGCGCCAGCCTGATCCTGACCGTGCCGCACATGAAGCCCCGACACTGGCGCTACGACTTTGTCGGCGCCAAGCCGTACTTGATGATCGCCAGCAACAACAACATGGGGTGCAGCACGCAGGTGGTGCATCGAAGTTCTGCGCAGTTCTGGCTGGACGAAAAACAGCAGCTTCTCCAGCTTGAGCGCCCTCCCGTCTGTTACCTGCCTTTTGCTGTGCAGGTCGTGAGTCAACAAACCCAGCGGGATGAAATCACCGGTAATTGCCTGAATCAGTTTTTCCGGTATTTCGAGGCCTGGTATGACCATCAGGACCGGGAGTTCCGTGGCTTCGGAAGACTGGACCAAACCGACAGCGAAACCGGTTCGGACGAAGACGAAAGCTTCACCGCCCCGGCATTGGTCCGCACTTGGTTTCATACCGGCATGCAGATCAATATGCCTCGCGACGGTTATTTCAATCGAGATGATCAGGCACATCCGTTGGGCGACATGCTGTTTTGTCGATATCACCCGGGCGACGAGTACGAAGAAATCATTGCGCCCGGGGATGAAGCCACCGTTCACGAAATCGCCCGCAGCCTGTCGGGTGTCGTACTCAGGGTGGAAACCTATGCGGCGACCGACCAGCTCCCGGAGACGCCTTTTCTGGCGGTCCAGAATCGATACATCGTCCGTAACGTGCGTGAGCGTGGCGACCACAACCCCGACACGGTGTTGATGACGTCGCTGCTGGAAGAAATCCACTATCACTATGAGCGTTTCGTCGAAGACCCCCTGTGCCGCCATGTCATCAACTTGAGCCGGGACGAGTTTGGGCTCACCACTCACAGCATCACGGTCAGCTACGCACGGCGCCTGACAGAGCAAGACGAACCGCCATTTACCGATATCGATGAACGGCAATGGTGGAAGGATGCCCATGATCCGGCGCAGCAGTCCTACTACTTGAGCGAAACCCGCGCCGGGTTTATTCACCAGGTCGATCCGCAAGGCTGGAGGCTCGGTCTGCCCTATCGGCAACGGGGCAATGCCTTGGTATTGCCCAAGAAGCCAGCCGCTGAAGGGCTTGATCCCGGCGTGATTTCTTATGAGCAGTTCCTTGAGTTGTTCGCCTCTCCCGAATGGGCGGCCGGGCGGGAATTGACGTCGCAATCGGTGCAGCGCTACGTCTCTACAGCGAATGAAACATTGCCGGAGGGTACGGCCGGGTTCGAAGCCCTGGTGGGGCCGATGGAAATCGCACAACTGAACAAGGCGGCGCTGGAGGTCTACGGCGATGTGCCAGATCCGTCGTTCGATATCCGGGCAGAACTGGAGCGAATCGGTTATCTGTGCATGAAGCTGTTTCTGGGCACGGACGCAGAGGCCGACGAAGAAGAGGACCAACATAGAAATCTTTGGTCCGCCCTCTACAACTTTGCCCGATATGCAGACCTCGATCACTTCTACAAGGTCGAGGGGGTCAACGAAACGCTAAGCCACGGCATCACCAAGGTTCAATACGACAGTTACTGCCTGCTGATCAACCGCTTCGAGCTGCCGGATGGCTGCACCACACTCGCCGAGCATGACTATCACGCGTTGACAACGTTGCGCACCACCGATGCCAACGACAACGTTGAAGAAGTCCTCAACGATCCGTCCGGTCCGCACACGGTCACCTTCTATGGAACAGAAAACGCTGTGCGTGCCGGCTTTGACGCCATCGCCGACTATGTCCGGCCCGTTGACGCCAGCCCGGTCACAGCCATCGAATCCCCCGAGGACGCGCTACAAAAAGCCGCCAGTACCTTTCGCAAAGACCTGCTCGGCTGGATGGGTCAGCTCACCCATCCCGTCGAGCAGACACCCGACTGGCTGGCTGAGGGGATCGCCAAAGGTTACGTGTTGCCAAGCCTGCACATCCGCGCCAGTGCGCGCCTGCTCCTGGGCCGGCTCAAGTCCCGGACAACGGCGGAGCAGGCGCTGTGGGACCTGCTGCTCAGCGTCCCGCGCATTCCGCTGCACAGCGTCGTCATTTCCGCTGACCGGTACCCGGATGATGACCAACCCGCGAACTTCCAGATCATCCTGTCGTTGATCGACGGTTTCGGACGCCCCCTGCAAACCCAGCAACGGGTTGAGCCCGGTGATGCCTATGTCGTGGAAAACGGCAAACTGGTGATCGAAGACGGCAAGCCCAAGGTGGCACACGCCGACCAGCGCTGGCGTATCAGCGCACGTGTTGAATACAACAACAAGGGACTGCCGGTACGCACCTATCGCCCCTATTTCGCCAACGCTTACGGCTACATTGATGACGATTGCTTCAAGGAATACGGCCATCACGATAAAAGTTTCTACGATGTGCTGGGTCGCCTGATCAAGGTCATCAACGCCAAGGACGATGTCGCCTACACCCTCCTCCACCCCTGGTACAAAACTGTCCTGGACTTTAATGACACCTACAGTGAGCCTGCTTCGAACGCGAGCAAGGTGGACATGCAATGAGCAACGCCGCCCACTGGAACACCGCCGCAATAGAGTCAAATGATGCGCGTGGATTGGCAGCGCGCCATATCGCCTACCTGCGCAAGACGCCAGAGGACGCGCTTGAACCGCTGATCACCCAGCAACGCCATGACGTGATCGGCCACCTGGTGGAACAACGGGACCCGCGCCTGGCCGATGCGCTCAAGCCTAACCTGGCCACGGTTTATGGACTTGCCGGGCAACCCGTCATGGTCGACAGCGTTGACGCCGGCTGGCGGATCAGCCTGCCGGGGCTGGCCGGAGAAATCCTCCGGCGCTGGGACGCACGCGGCAGCCATTGGCGCACGGTGTACGACGAGCAGTTGCGCCCCGTTGCCATCGATGAAAACGACCAACCGAACGTCGAAATCTTCAGCTATGCCGATGCCGGCGCCGATAAAGCCTTTAACCTCTGCGGCCAGTTGATCAGCCAGGTCGACCCCTCGGGCACCGTGGAATGGCTCAGCTTCGGCCTGCAGGGCCCAGCGCTGAATGACAGCAGGACGATCACCGGTGCCGGCACGTTCCCAAGCCACCGGACCTACAGCCCGCTCGGTGCGCTGCTGACCCAGACCGATGCCGGCGATCACCGGCAACGGATGGTTTACGACCGCGCCGGACAACTGCAACAGGTGCAGTTGCGGCTCACTCCCGCCGAGGCCTGGCAGTCTGTGCTGGAAGACGCGCGCTACAACGCCGCCGGCCAGATCATCGAGCAGCATGCCGGCAACAAGGTGCTCAGCATCTGGGCTTACGATGACGCCGATGGCCGTCTCACCACGTTGAAGGCGGGTGTGCCCGGACAGGGCCTGCTCCAGCATTTTCAGTACGCCTATGACCGTGTCGGTAACGTGCTGCGCATCGACGATCTCACCTTCAAACCGGTGTACTTCGCCAATCAGCTCATCGACGGCCACCGCGGATTCATCTACGACACGCTGGAACGATTGATTTGCGCCAACGGCCGTGACGCCGCCCCGAGCACAGGCCTGCCTGGCCGCCCTTCGCCGACCGATCCCGACCACCTCCTCAACTACACACAGAAATACGAGTACGACGAAGGCAACAATCTGATCAAGCAGGTCCATGAACGTGCCGTGGGCAATTACACCCAACAGATGCGCATCGACCCGACCAGCAACCGCGGGGTGCGCTGGAAACCGGGTGACCCCGAGCCGGTGTTCGACACCCTGTTCGACGCCCACGGCAACCTCCACGCCTCGGCCCCCGGAAGGCCTCTGGACTGGAACAGCCGCGATGAACTGGCCCGGGCGGTGCTGGTTGAACGTGACGACGGCCGCCACGATACCGAAGTCTTTCGCTACAGCCAGGGCGAACGGGTGTTCAAGCGCCATGAATGGCAAGCCGCGACCTTCACCCACTTTCATCAAGTGCTGTACTTGCCGGGGCTGGAAATCCGCACCCGCGACAATGGCGAAACGCTGCACGTCATCACCGTGCCGGGGGGCCGTGGCAGCGTGCGTTGCCTGCATTGGGTCAGCAACAAACCGGACGGCATCGAACAGGATCAGTTGCGCTACACCCTCGACGACGAGTTGGGTTCATGCCTCATGGAACTGGACCAGGCCGCCCGGCTGATCAGCCACGAAGGCTATTACCCGTTCGGCGGCACGGCCTGGCTGGCGGCGGCTTCCCTGCTGGAAGTCGGCTACAAAACCCTCCGTTATTCGGGCAAGGAAATGGATGAATGCGGGCTTTATTACTACGGCGCTCGATACTACGCGCCATGGTTGCAGCGTTGGGTGAGTGCCGATCCGGCGGGGGAAGTGGATGGGCTGAATCTCTACAGATTTGTAAGGAATAATCCGTTGCGCTATGTCGATAACGACGGCGAGGCAAGCGGCGAAGCGGTCATTCGCAACTATTCAAATTTCATTTCTGTCCTGGTCGCTTACGCCACTCAAACGCTCGAGCAAATCGACAACATCATCAATGAAACCAACATCGAAAAAGACCTGCTGAAAAACCTGGCCGGGGAATCGATAAATGCAGTCATCGGCTTTGCAGGCGGGTATTACGGGGCTGGAGAGGTCGGCATCGTGTTGCCGGACAAGCCACACATTGCATTCCTCACCAAGCAAAGCAAACCGCCTTTTTCAGAAGGTCTGACCGGTGGCAATCTGGGCGGTGAGCTGGCTGGCTCAGCGGGTGGGGCTATTTTGCCGACCTCCGGCCTGATCAGGCCTCTCATCCCGCAGACATCCACGATGTCCATCAAGGAAATTGATCGTCAAGTCGGCGTCCATGCGGCGGATGATTCGTATGACTGGCTGGGAAGCGGTATCAGTATTGCCCTGAACAATGTCATCGGCTCGGTGGTACCCGGGGTCAGCGCGTTCCTCGCCATGGGGTCCAGGGTTCAGGAAGCTGAAGACATCAAAAACCGACTGGACCCCGTCAAGATCAACAAAATAGAGCGGATGCTGGATGAGTGGGAAAGCGTCGACAATGAACGCTTCGCTCAATTCGAAAAAGCGTTTGACGCGGCGGGCGTCGATACTATCTACCCGCAGCGTACAACCCTCAATGTCAGTGGCTCGGCCCCCGAAGCCATACACCGTATCGATGTGCAACGCGCTCATCACAAGACACAAGATCTTATTCGCCGAAGCAAAGCGGGTATGGCGCGATACAGGGAAATGGGCACGACAGACAACCAATTCCTGGCAAGGCAAGCACGCACTGCGAGTCGTCACCATGCGCCGGCCTGAGCGACCAGCAACACGTTGCGCGCCGCCCTATGACATTGAAATCGGGAGCTGCTGCCCGTGAACACCACTATCCATAGGGGCACCGCCAATCTTCTAGCCACTGATGCTAGAAGCCTGCCGATTCGCCAGGTGGCTTATCTGCGCAAGAACGCCGGTGACGTCGCGCAATCACTCATCTCGCGGGGCGTTCATAACCTCGCCGGCCACCTGATCGAGCAATGGGATCCGCGGCTCTCCCTCCCGTCCTTGAGCAACGTCTATCGTCTCTCCGGCGACGCCATCCGAATCAACAGCGTGGACGCCGGCAAGCGCTTGATCTTGCCGGGGCCGGCGGGCGAAGAACTTCAACGCTGGGACCCGCGCGGCAATCATTGGCGTACCCGCTACGATACTCAATTGCGCGCCGTGGCCGTCGATGAAAACGACCAACAGAACGTCGAAACCTTCAGCTATGCCGACGCATCGGCCGACACAGCCTTCAACTTGCGGGGCCAGATGGTCGCGCTGGTCGATCGCTCGGGCCGGCTCGACTTGAGCGGCTTCAGCCTGAAGGGTCAGCCACAGCGCGAAACCCGAACGATTGTCGATGCCCTAGGGCACTCGACCTGCCGGACCTTCAGCCCTCTGAACGTGGTACTGACCCAAACCGATGCCGGCGGGCACCATCAGCATTTGCATTACGACATCGCCGGGCAACTCAAACAGGTCTTTTTGCAACTCAAGGGCCGCGAGCAGCAATGTGTTCTGGCGGATGCGCAGTACGACGCCGCGGGCAAGGTTGTGGAACAGACCGCCGGCAACGGTGTGGTCAGCCAATGGTGTTATGACCCGGACGACGGTCGCCTCTGCATCCTGAAGGCCGGTAAACCCGACGAACCATTACGGCAAAACCTGCGTTACTTCTATGACCGGATGGGCAACGTCCTGCGCATTGAAGATCACGCCCTTGCCACGGTGCACTTCGCCAACCAGCGCATCGACGGGCACCGTGAATTCCGCTATGACTCGCTGTACCGGATGACCCGCGCCAACGGCTTCGAGGGTGAATGCCCTCACGAAGGACCGGGCGTGCCTGTTGTGATTTCCCCCCTCGATCCTGGCCCGCGCTTCAACTACACCGAAGAGTACGACTACGACACGGGCAACAACCTGATAGAACTGCGCCATTTGCGCGACCAACACTGCTTTACCCATCGGATGATGATCGACGCCGCCAGCAACCGCGGTGTGCGCCACGAAATAGATCAGCCGGCGCCGGATTTCGAAAAACTGTTCGACCTCGGCGGCAATCAGCTGTGTTTACAGCGTCATCAACCGCTGCACTGGAATGCCCGCGATCAACTGGAGAAGGTGACTTTAGTCGTCCATGACAATGAGCTGGCAGATGACGAAGAGACATATCACTACAGTCAAGGCGAGCGGGTGCGTAAACATCATGTAACGCATACGCCGTCGGTCACTCACCGCCATACCGTTCTGTACCTGCCGAACCTTGAAATCCGTACCCGCAGCAGTGGCGAGCAATTGCACGTCATCACCCTGTCCCTCGCCTACGGCAGCGTGCGTTGCCTGCATTGGGTCACTGACGAGCATCCCGATCAGTTGCGCTACAGCCTGGATGATCACCTCGGTTCCTGCGTTCTGGAACTGGACCACCTCGGCGGCCTGATCAGCCACGAAGTGTATTACCCGTTCGGCGGTACCGCATGGTGGGCCGCGCGCTCGGCGCTGGAGGCCAGCTTCAAGACCCTTCGTTATTCCGGCAAGGAAATGGACGCCTGCGGACTGTGTTATTTCGGGCTGCGCTATTACGCGCCCTGGTTGTGGCGCTGGATCAGCCCGGACCCTGAAGGGCCCGTGGATGGGCCGAATCTGTACGTGATGGTCGGTAACAATCCGATGCTGTACGTCGACAAGTCGGGCGCGATGAAGGCCGTGTTTGAACTGGCGAAGGATTTCGTCGGTGTCCTTGGCAAAGCCAAAAATGCCGCCGACCAGATCCACAATCTCGCGACGGAATTCGATGGCCTGGTTCCCGAAGGCGCCGATATTGCCGACGTTCGACAGAACATGACGCTGGGCAAATTCATCCTGTCCAAGCATGGCCTCAAATCGATTCTCAAAGGTGCCATTGCCGGCGGCAGCGTGGCGGCGGCGCTGGGCAGCGTAGTGCCTGGTGCGGGGACGGCCATTGGTGCTGCGGTCGGTATGGTGGTCGGTGCCATCGTGATGCCGTTGGCACGGTATTACTT
The DNA here is from genome assembly GCF_029959925.1 of Pseudomonas sp. PS02303. Taxonomy (NCBI): domain Bacteria; kingdom Pseudomonadati; phylum Pseudomonadota; class Gammaproteobacteria; order Pseudomonadales; family Pseudomonadaceae; genus Pseudomonas; species Pseudomonas sp. PS02303. Next base: position 6,512 of record NZ_JASCOM010000071.1, on the reverse strand, counting down.
TTTCAAGCGAGGTTTGAAGCTTGCGCAAACGCTGCATACCCAGGAAATAAGAGAGCACTTGAGTACCGCCGCCGACACCACGAAGAAAGTCGTCGACGGTGCACAAGATCTTTTGACTGGCGGCAGCGAGGTACTCGAAAAAATAAAAATCGGTGTAGCAAGCATCACGAGCTACACAGAGCCCCTGCAGGACATGTTTTACAAACAACTGGAGGAACTCACCTCCCCCCTGCAACGTGAAGTGATGGCGCTGATCAACACCGGTAGCGAACCTTTTGAAGCGATTACCAAAGTGCTGGAAATGGCGAAAACCGCTGTCGACCTACCAAGCGAAGCAGAAGGCGTGACCCAACGGCTGACCGAACTGGCCCGTGAAGCGGGAGTGACGACGGTAGAGAGGCCCGTGCCTAACCCCAGAAAGCTGATGCAGAAGTTGCAAAGAACACTCTCTGAGACATTCGTATGAACCGACGCACTTTCGAGCCGGCCCGATGAGCCAGAACCTCCACTATCGCACCGCCTCAGTCATTGCCCATGAGTCGCGGGAGTTGCCGGCGCGTCAAATTGCTTACCTGCGCAAGAGACCCGGTGACGCGCTTGAACCGCTGATCACCCGGCAACGCCATGACGTTATCGGGCAACTGGTGGAGCAACGGGACCCGCGCCTGGTCGATGCGCTCACGCCCAATCTGGCCAACGTTCATGGCCTGTCCGGACAACTGCTCAAAATCAGCAGCGTCGACGCCGGCTGGCGGATCAGCCTGCCGGGGCTGGCCGGGGAAATCCTCCAACGCTGGGATGCACAGGGCAGCCATTGGCGCACCGTGTATGACGATCAGTTGCGCGTCCTTGCCGTCGATGAAAACGACCAGCCGAATGTCGAAACCTTCCGCTACGCCGATGCCACCGCCGATAAGGCGTTCAACCTGTGCGGCCAGTTGGTCAGGCAGGTCGATCCCTCCGGCACACTGGAATGGCTCAGCTTTGGCCTGCACGGCCAGGCGCTACGCGACAGCCGCACGATCACCGGCGCCGGCGCCTTCCCTGGCAGTCGGACTTACAGCCCGCTCGGTACGCTGCTGACCCAGACCGATGCCGGCGATCATCAGCAACGCATGGTTTACGACCGCGCCGGGCAGCTGCAACAGGTGCAGCTACGGCTCGCCCCCACCGAGGCCTGGCTGCCCGTGCTGGAAGACGCGCGCTACAACGCCGCCGGCCAGATCATCGAGCAGCATGCCGGCAACCAGGTGCTCAGCACCTGGGCTTACGATGACGCCGATGGTCGTCTCACCACGTTGAAGGCCGGTGTGCCCGGGCAAGGCCTGCTCCAGCATTTTCAATACGAGTACGACCGGGTCGGTAACGTGCTGCGCATCGACGATCTGGCGTTCAAACCGGTGTACTTCGCCAATCAGCTCATCGATGGCCACCGCGAATTCAGCTACAACGCGCTGTACCAATTGACCCGCGCCACCGGCCATGACGCCGCCCCGAGCACCGGCCTGCCCGGACGCCCTTCGCCGACCGATCCCGCGAACCACCTCAACTACACCCAGCACTACGAGTACGACGACGGCGGCAATCTGATCACGTTGATTCATGAGCGTGCCGTGGGCAATTACACCCACGAGATGTTCATCGACCCGACCAGCAACCGTGGTGTGCGCTGGAAACAAGGTGACCCCGAGCCGGTGTTCGACACCTTGTTCGACCGCCATGGCAACCTCCTGGCCTCGGCGCCGGGAAGGCCTCTGGCCTGGAACAGCCGCGATCAACTGGCCCGGGCGACGCTGGTCGAACGAGACGACGGCCGGCACGATGACGAAGTCTTTCGCTACAGCCAGGGCGAACGGGTGTTCAAGCGCCATGAATGGCAAGCCGCGACCCTCACCCATTTTCATCAAGTGTTGTACTTACCGGGGCTGGAGATCCGCACCCGCGACAACGGCGAAGAACTGCACGTCATCACCTTGCCGGGGGGCCGGGGCAGCGTGCGTTGCCTGCATTGGGTCAGCAACAAACCCGATGCAATCGCACAGAATCAGCTGCGCTACAGCCTCGACGACGAACTGGGCTCCTGCCTCATGGAGCTGGACCAGAACGTCCGGTTGATCAGCCACGAAGGTTATTACCCGTTAGGCGGCACCGCCTGGCTGACAGCCGCCTCCCTCTTGGAGGTCGGCTACAAGACCATCCGTTACTCAGGCAAGGAAATGGATGAATGCGGGCTTTATTACTACGGCGCGCGTTATTACGCACCGTGGTTGCAGCGTTGGGTGAACCCGGACCCGGCCTGGTCTGTGGACGGGCTGAATCTGTATGCCTTTGTGACGAACAACCCGATGCGTTATCGGGATAACGGCGGTACGCATAAGGAAGAGTCTGCCGAACAACAGATCATTGACACGTCAAATACGCTATCAACCGTCAATAGCGAGATGCAGAAGCTCAATTACCAACTCTACAATCTCACTCGAACCCGGGACATCTACAAAACCGCAGCCAAAAAACTGCTGTATAGCGTGGCGTCGTTTGCCGTCACTTTTCATTCGGGCGCCGCTGGCGCGGCGGTGGGTTCAGGCGTCGGCAGCCTGACGGGCCCGGCGGCCCCCGTAGCGGTGCCGGTCGCCGCGGCGGTGGGAGGTATTTTTGCCGCTGAAGCGGCAGCCAGATTCATGGATAAACTCGGCGACGAAACCGGACTGGGCTATACCATCACACCGGACCCGTCCGGTTTCTCGGTCAGTAACATCAAAAGCAAATCCCGCGCCGAGCCTTTCAGTGTGCAGGCCGTGGCGCAAAGCTTCAGCCCGAAAAACTCCGCGGGCCTGACAAAAACGGCCATCGAAACGACTGCCCGCGTCATCGGCAAACACCTCAAAGTGCCTTACCTCAAACAAACCCTGGCCATTGCCCGTCAGGCAACCCAACTGACCGAGGCGCTCAATGATTCCCTTGGCCAAGGCGATCTCGACAAGATATCCGCCAACCTCGATGCGCTGGACGCCTACCTCAATGACGTAGAAGCGCAAGCCAACGAAGCCCTTGAAACACTGGCAGGCGCAGCCGTCTACGATGACCGGCTGATCGGCGCCGTGAACATGCCGATGAATTCGGGAGCCGTTGATCGTTCGAGGCTTGAACAGCAATTCAAAGTCGCACGAAGCGGGATCAAGCAAGCCAGGAACCTGGTCGGAAGAGTCTCGCAGTACCTCGCCGAGAAAAGAGCCGCCTGACGGCCCGCGCCGCGACGCCGCCCCTGAAAACTCGGGGCGACGTCATGTTATGGTGCGCGCCCCTATTGCTGATTGTTTCAGACACCATGCTTGCTCGTTCGCGCACATTACGCCTGACGCTGTACACCTTGCTGATCGTTGCCGGTGCCGCACTGGCGGCCGGAATTGCCCTGCGTCACACCGAACGCCAGGCGCTGGTCGAGGACGCTGCGCGGGCCAATCAGCAACTGGCGCTCTACGCCAATTCCCTGCACACCCTGATTGATCGCTACCGCGCCCTGCCCGCCGTGCTGGCGCTGGACCCCGAGTTGCGCGCTGCGCTCAACGGTCAGGTCACGGCGGAACAACAGGACGCGTTGAACCGCAAACTGGAAAAAATTAACGGCGCCGCGCAGTCCTCAACCCTGGAACTGCTCGACCGCACCGGCCTCGCCGTGGCGGCCAGCAATTGGCGTTTGCCCAGCAGTTACGTCGGCCACAACTATGGTTTTCGCCCCTACTTCAGCCAGACCCGCACCCAGGGTACCGGGCGTTTTTATGCGGTGGGGGTGACCAGCGGCATTCCGGGCTATTTCCTGTCCAGCGCGGTCACCAGCGACAGCGGCGAGTTCCTCGGCGCGATGGTGGTGAAGCTTGAGTTTCCGGAACTGGAGCGCGAATGGCGTCAGGGCAGCGACACGCTGTTGGTCAGCGACGCACGCGGCATTATCTTCATCGCCAATCAGCCGGGCTGGCGCTACCGCTCGTTGAAACCCTTGAGCGACAGCGATCACGCCGAGCTCAAGGCCACCCGCCAGTACGACAAACAACCGCTGACCCCGCTGGACTACCAATCGCTGCAGCGCTTTGACGACAACAGCGACTTGGCCCGCGTCGTCGGTCCTGACGGCACGGCCAATTACCTGTGGGAATCGCTGCCGCTGAGCACGGAAGGCTGGACCCTGCACCTGCTGCGCCGCCCGCACGTCGCCTTCGAAGACAGCCGCAATGCCGCACTCGCCGCTGCCGGGCTGTGGCTGGCGCTGGTGTTTCTGTTGCTGTTCCTCAACCAGCGCTGGCGCCTGGCGAAAATGCGCCAGCGCAGCCGTGAAGAACTCGAACAATTGGTCGAAGAGCGCACCCGCGACCTGCGCACCGCTCAGGACGGTCTGGTGCAATCGGCCAAACTCGCGGCCCTCGGCCAGATGTCCGCCGCCCTCGCCCATGAAATCAATCAGCCACTGACCGCCCAGCGCATGCAACTGGCGACCTTGCGCCTGTTGCTCGATCACGGCCGGGTCGACGATGCCTACAAGGCGTTGAAACCGGTGGACGACATGCTGACGCGCATGGCCGCCCTCACCGGCCACCTGAAAACCTTCGCCCGCAAAAGCCCCAGCGGCTTGCGCGAACGTCTGGACCTGGCGGCGGTGGTGGACCAATCGCTGCAATTGCTCGACGCGCGCCTGCGCGATGAGCAGGTCAGCACCGTGCTGCACCTGACGCGCCCGGCGTGGGTGCGCGGCGATGCGATCCGTCTGGAACAGGTGTTGATCAATCTGCTGCGCAATGCCTTGGACGCGATGCAGGACAAACCCTGCAAACGCCTGGAAATCCGCCTCGAAGCCGACGAGCAACTCTGGCGCCTGACCGTCACCGACAATGGCGGCGGCATCGCCGAAGAGCATCTGCCGAACGTGTTCGATCCGTTCTTCACCACCAAACCGGTGGGTGATGGCCTGGGTCTTGGCTTGGCGGTATCGTTTGCCATCGTGCACGAATCGGGCGGTCGCCTGAGCGCCGACAATCATGTCAACGGCGCCGTCTTCACCGTGACTTTACCCATCGACCTGGAGGCCCACAGTCCATGCTGAATTCCGTGATGGTGGTCGACGACGAAAGCAGCATTCGCAGCGCCGTCGAGCAATGGCTGAGCCTGTCGGGTTTCGAGGTGCAACTGTTCAGCCGCGCCGATGAGTGCCTGGCGCAATTGCCCAGTCACTTTCCTGGGGTGATCCTCAGCGACGTGCGCATGCCCGGCATGACCGGCCTGGAGCTGCTGGCCGAAGTTCAGCGCCGCGATGTCGACTTGCCGGTGATTCTGCTGACCGGCCATGGCGATGTGCCGATGGCGGTCGACGCCATGCGCGATGGCGCCTACGACTTTCTGGAAAAACCCTTTAGCCCGGAAACCCTGCTGAGCAGCTTGCGCAGGGCGCTGGACAAGCGCCGGCTGGTGCTGGAAAACCGCGCCTTGCATGAGTTGGCCGACAACCGCGCCAAACTCGACGCGACGCTGCTGGGCGTGTCCCGTGGTTTGCAGACGTTGCGCCGACAGGTGCTGGATCTGGCGGCGTTGCCGGTCAATGTGTTGATCCGTGGTGAAACCGGCAGCGGCAAAGAGTTGGTCGCCCGCTGCCTGCACGACTTCGGGCCGCGCGCGGACAAACCGTTCGTGGCGCTCAATTGCGCGGCGATTCCCGAGCAGCTGTTCGAGGCGGAATTGTTCGGCCATGAGAGCGGCGCGTTCACCGGTGCCTCGGGTAAACGTATCGGCAAGCTTGAATACGCCGATGGCGGCACGCTGTTTCTCGATGAAATCGAAAGCATGCCCCTGGCCCAGCAGGTGAAATTGCTGCGGGTGTTGCAGGAGCAGAAGCTTGAGCGGTTGGGGTCGAATCAGAGCATTCGCGTGGATTTGCGGATCATCGCCGCGACCAAGCCTGATCTGCTGGACGAGGCACGGGCCGGGCGTTTTCGCGAGGACCTTGCGTATCGCTTGAACGTCGCTGAGTTGCGCCTGCCGCCCTTGCGCGAGCGGCGTGAAGACATTCCGTTGTTGTTCGAATCGTTTGCGCAGAAGGCCGCCGAGCGGTTGGGACGGACTTTTCCACCGTTGAGCGGCCCGCAGTTGAGCCATCTGCTGAGCCACGACTGGCCCGGCAATGTGCGCGAACTGGCGAACGTGGCCGAACGTCAGGTGCTGGGGCTGGGCGAGCCGGAACCGGTCGGCATCGATCCCGGCCAGTCGCTGGCGGCGCAGGCCGAAGCGTTCGAAGCGCATTGCCTGCGCGCGGCGCTGACCCGGCACAAGGGCGACGTGAAAGCGGTACTCGAAGAACTGCAACTGCCGCGCCGGACCTTCAATGAAAAGATGCAGCGGCATGGGCTGACTCGGGAGATGTTCTCGTAGTGCCTGAACGGCCCCCTTCGCGGGCAAGCCTCGCTCCTACAGGGTTTGCGTCGTTTGCAATATTGTCGAGCGACACAAATACCGTAGGAGCGAGGCTTGCC
>NZ_JASCOM010000070.1:0-25600 GCF_029959925.1 Pseudomonas sp. PS02303 | reverse complement strand
GGCAAGCCTCGCTCCTACGATTTTCGGTCGAAGCCGAGTTTCCGACACGACTCTGATCTTGTAGGAGCGAGGCTTGCCCGCGAAGGCGTCAGTGAGAACGCCGCCTTACTTCTCGCTCAACGCAAACTGCGTCAGGCAAAACGTCGTAATTCCCTGCTCTTCCAGCCGCTGCGACCCACCCAGCTCCGGCAGATCAATGATTGCCGCCGCTTCATGAATCCGCGCGCCCATGCGCCGAATCAGGTTCGCCGCCGCAATCAGCGTACCGCCGGTGGCGATCAAATCATCAAACATCACCACCGAGTCGCCTTCGCACAAGCTGTCGGCGTGCACTTCGAGAAAGGCTTCGCCGTATTCGGTCGCATAACCTTCAGCCAACACGTCGGCCGGCAGTTTGCCTTGCTTGCGGAACAGCACCAACGGCTTGTTCAGCTGATAGGCCAGGACCGAGCCGATCAGGAAGCCGCGCGCATCCATCGCACCGATGTGCGTGAAGTCCGCCTCGACATAACGGTGGGCAAAGCTGTCCATCACCAGGCGCAGGGCCGTAGGCGACTGGAACAACGGGGTGATGTCACGAAAGATCACGCCCGGCTTGGGGAAGTCGATCACGGGGCGGATCAGGGATTTGATGTCGAAGGATTCGATGAGCATCGTCGAGGTGTCCTGGCAGGCTGCAAACGTCGCAGTATAACGGCGGCTGAACCGTTTCGCTCAGCCGCAATTATCTCCGTCAGCCTTCGAGCGAGCCACCGGCCAGGGCGCAGAGCTGGATCGGGTCGAGGATGTGGATTTCCTTGCCCTCGGCGGCGATCAGTTCGTTTTGCTGGAAGCGTGTGAACACCCGGGACACGGTTTCCACCGCCAGGCCCAGGTAATTGCCGATTTCGTTACGCGACATGCTCAGGCGGAACTGGTTGGCCGAGAAGCCCCGGGCGCGGAAACGTGCCGAGAGGTTGACCAGGAACGTGGCGATGCGCTCGTCGGCGGTTTTTTTCGACAGCAGCAACATCATTTGCTGATCGTCGCGAATCTCGCGGCTCATCACCCGCATCAACTGACGGCGCAGTTGTGGCAGTTGCAGGGCCAGTTCGTCGAGGCGTTCGAAGGGGATTTCACACACCGACGTGGTTTCCAGGGCTTGCGCCGAAACCGGGTGCTTTTCAGTGTCCATGCCCGACAGGCCAACCAGTTCGCTCGGCAAGTGGAAGCCGGTGAGCTGTTCTTCACCGCCATCGCTGAGGCTGAAGGTCTTGAGGGCGCCGGAGCGCACTGCATAAACGGAATCGAAAGTATCGCCTTGACGGAACAGGAACTCGCCTTTTTTCAACGGGCGACCCCGTTTGACGATCTCGTCCAACGCTTCCATGTCTTCCTGATTCAGAGAAAGTGGCAAGCAGAGGGGGGCCAGGCTGCAATCCTTGCAATGGGCCTGGCCGTTAGCGCGCAGTTTTACTGGCTCGGACATTTCTTCAATCCTTGTGGGAAAACACACATAAGCCGTAAGGGTAACTCACGGGAGGACATTCAGGCACGCGGCGATTTTGCCGCAGGGTCATAAAGCCAGCATTTTGTTAACCGACAAGTGAACGGATGACTAAATCACTCGCGAAAATCGCTGGTGATTGTGCTGTTGCAAATAGGCATCGAACACCATGCACACCGAGCGCACCAGCAAGCGACCGGCGGGCAGTACGCTGATCCGCTCATTGTCGAGGCTGATCAAGCCGTCCTCGGCCATCGTCTGTAGCTGAGGCCACAGGTCACCGAAGTAACCGCGAAAATCGATGTTGAAGGCCTGTTCGATCTGCGCGAACTCCAGATTGAACGTGCAGATCAACTGCTGAATTACCGCCCGTCGCACGCGGTCATCAGCATTGCATATCAGGCCCCGGCTGGTTGCCAGTTGCGCGGTGGCCAAGGTGTTCTGGTACTGGTTCAAATCGCTGTTGTTCTGGCAATAGAGGTCGCCGATCTGACTGATGGCCGAGACCCCCAGCCCGATCAGGTCGCAATGACCGTGAGTGGTGTAGCCCTGAAAGTTACGCTGCAGGGTCGATTCTTCCTGGGCAATCGCCAGCTCATCGTCGGGCAAGGCGAAGTGGTCCATGCCGATGTAGCGGTAACCGGCAGCGGTCAGTTGTTCGATGGTGCGCTGCAGCATTTCCAGCTTCTGCGCCGGTGTCGGCAACTCGTTGCTGTTGATTCGCCGCTGCGGCATGAAGCGTTCCGGCAGGTGCGCGTAGTTGAACACCGAAAGCCGATCCGGTTGCAGCGCAATGACTTCGTCGACCGTGCGCGCGAAGTTTTCCGGGGTCTGCTTCGGCAAACCGTAGATCAGGTCGATGTTGATCGAGCGGAATTGCAGGGTCCGGGCGGCGTCGATCACGGCGCGGGTTTCTTCCAGGCTTTGCAGGCGATTGACCGCCCGTTGCACCGCCGGGTCGAGGTCTTGCAGGCCAATGCTGACCCGGTTGAAACCCAGTTCACGCAGCAGTCCCATGGTCGACCAGTCGGCTTCGCGAGGGTCGATCTCGATGCCGTAGTCGCCGGAATCGTCGTCCAGCAGGTTGAAGTGCTTGCGCAACTGAGCCATCAACTGGCGCAGTTCGTCGTGGCTGAGAAAGGTCGGGGTGCCGCCGCCAAAGTGCAGTTGTTCGACTTTTTGCGCCGGGTCGAGGTGGCAGGCGATCAGCTGGATTTCCTGCTCAAGACGCTGCAAATAGGGCAGGGCGCGGCCTCGGTCCTTGGTGATGACTTTGTTGCACGCGCAGTAGTAACAAATGTTCGCGCAGAACGGCACGTGCACGTACAGCGACAATGGGCGCTGGGCCTTACGGCTGTCGCGCAGGGCGTGGAACAGGTCAAACGTGCCGACCTGCCCGTCGAATTGCACGGCAGTGGGGTAAGAGGTGTAGCGCGGCCCCGCCAGGTCGTAACGGCGGATCAGATCGGTATCCCAACGAATGGCGTCGAGCATCATGCGGGCATTCCCCCGGATAGGCTGGCAGTGTTCGCAAGTCTATGGGGGGCGACGCCGGGGCATCTTGATTTGCATCAACGGTCAGGATATGTGTGGCCAGTCAGGGCCTCTTCGCTAGCAGGGGAATGCATTTCAATGTAGGAGCGAGGCTTGCCCGCGAAGGCCGCACCACCGATCTAATGCCCCATGAGCCAATGCTGATGCGGCCCCGGCAAAGTCCAGATGCCAAACAGGATCACCAGCAACCCACCGGTCATGCGCACACTGCGCTTGCGCAACAACGCCGTGACCCGCTCAGCCGCCAACCCCGTGGCCAGCAGCACCGGCCAGGTGCCGAGCCCGAACGCGAGCATCAGCAGCGCACTGTCCAGCGCATTGCCCTGGCTCGCCGCCCACAGCAACGTGCTGTAAACCAACCCGCACGGCAACCAGCCCCACAGCGCGCCCAGCAATAAGGCGCGGGGCAGGCTCGACACCGGCAGCAGTTTGTTGGCAACCGGCTGGATATGCCGCCACAGGCCGCGGCCAAGGCTCTCAATACGGGTCAGGCCGCTCCACCAGCCGGCGAGGTACAGGCCCATGGCGATCAGCAACAATCCGGCGATCACGCGCATGAACATGGCGGCCGGGCTGTTGGCCACTGCCCAACCCGCCAGGCCGATCAAAAGACCGGCCGTTGCATAGCTGAGAATTCGCCCCAGGTTGTACGCCAGCAGCAGGCGAAAACGGCGGCTGCGCTGTTCCTTGGGAATCGCCAGGGTGAGCGCGCCCATCAAGCCGCCGCACATGCCCAGGCAATGCCCACCGCCGAGCAGGCCGAGAATCACCGCAGACACCAGCAGTGGCGCCAACTCAAGCATGCGGAGGCGCCTTGTCGTCCGGTTTGGCCGGATGGCCGCTGGCTTCGTCGACTGCGGCTTGGTGGTTCGGGTCCTGGTCGTCGAACAGAATGCTGTGGGCCGGGCCGTCGAGGTCGTCGTACTGACCGCTGTCGACCGCCCAGAAGAAGATATAGATAGCGATGGCCACGATCAGCAGCGCGGCCGGGATCATCACGTAGAGAGCTGGCATCTGGACTCCATGCCCGCGCGGCTCAGGCCGGCAGCGGGCGGGTTTCTGGCGTGGGCCGGACGCCAGGCGCGCTCGGCAGGCGAGTCAGGCGCAGGGCGTTCAGCACCACGGTCAACGAACTGATGGACATGCCGACCGCGGCCCATACCGGTGTGATCCAGCCGAGGGCGGCGAACGGCAACATGAGGCCATTGTACAGCCCGGCCCACAGCAGGTTCTCGATGATTACCCGACGGGTGCGCCGCGCCAGGCTGAAGGCCTGCACCAGCGCATCGAGGCGGTTGGACAGCAACACCGCATCGGCGCTGGTTTTCGCCAGGTCGGTGGCTGAACCCATCGCCACGCTGATGTCGGCTGCGGCCAGCACAGGCACGTCATTGACGCCGTCACCGAGCATCAACACCTTGCGGCCTTCCTTGTGCAACTGTTGCAGGACCTGCAATTTGTCATCCGGACGCAAACCGCCCCGGGCTTCGTCGATGCCCAGTTCGGCGGCCACGCTGGCGACCATCGGTGAGGTATCGCCCGACAGCAGCAAGGTGCGCCAGCCACGGGCCTTGCAGGCTTCCAATAGTGCCGGGGCATCGGCACGCAAACGGTCATCGAGGACAAACCACGCCAGCGGCCCCTGGCTGTCGCCGAGTAGCAGCCATTGCCCGGCTTCATCGGGCATGGCCGGTGTCGCCGCGCCACTGAGTTCGCAGACAAAACCCGGCTGGCCGATGCGCAGGCGTTGCGTGCCGACCAGGCCCTCGAGGCCAAGCCCCGGCGTGCTGAGGACTTCTTCGGCTGCCAGCGGCGCTCGGCCAAATGCCCGGGCAATCGGGTGTTCGGAGCGGTTTTCCAGGGCGGCGGCGAGACTCAGGCATTGATCGCTGTCGAGCGCGCCGAGCGGGCGGATCGAACGCAAGGCCAATCGCCCCTCGGTCAACGTGCCGGTCTTGTCGAAAATCACCGTGTCGATCTGGTTCAGGCCTTCCAGCACATGGCCACGGGTCAGCAGTAAACCGAGTTTGTGCAACGTGCCGGTGGCGGCCGTGAGGGCGGTCGGCGTGGCCAGCGACAAGGCGCACGGGCACGTCGCAACCAGCATCGCCAGGACAATCCAGAAGGCTCGCGACGAATCCAGCTCCCACCACAACAGGCCGATTGCCGCTGCTGCGATCAATGACAGCAGCAGGAACCATTGCGCCGCGCGGTCAGCGATTTCCGCCAGTCGCGGCTTTTCGGCCTGGGCGCGGTCCAGCAGGCGGACGATGGCCGACAGCCGCGTGTCCTGACCCAGCGCCAGCACTTGCACGGTCAACGCGCCTTCGACGTTCAGGGTGCCGGCGGTGACCGCGTCGCCCTGGGTGCGCGGTTGCGGCAGGTATTCGCCGGTCAGCAGCGATTCGTCGATGCTTGACTGGCCATCGAGGATCTTGCCGTCGGCCGGCAGAATGGCGCCCGGATGCACCAGTACCTGATCGCCGACTCGCAGTTCGCTGAGCAGGATTCGTTCGCTCTGGCCGTCGGCATCCAGGCGCAGGCACGAGGCCGGCAACAGGTTGACGAGCTGTGCGGTGGCGGCGGCGGTGCGCTCCCGGGCGCGGCGTTCGAGGTATCGACCGGCCAGCAGAAACAGCGCGAACATCCCCACCGCATCGAAATACAACTCGCCGACGCCGGTGATCGAGGTCCAGATTCCGGCGATGTAGGCACTGCCGATGGCGAGCGACACCGACACGTCCATGGTCAGATGTCGGGTGCGCAAATCGCGCATCGCCCCTTTGAAGAACGGCGCACAGCTGTAGAACACGATCGGCGTGGTGAGGAACAGTGCGACCCAGCGCAGGATGGTGTGCAGCTCGGGACTCAAATCGATGTTGAATTCCGGCCAAGTGGCCATGGTCGCCATCATCGCCTGGAACCACAGCAACCCGGCGACGCCCAGTTGGCGCAAGGCCAGGCGGTTTTCGCTGGCCAGTTGTTCGCTGGCGCGGTCGGCTTGGTACGGGTGCGCGGCGTAGCCGATGTGGCGCAGTTCGCTGAGCACCTGACTCAATGGCAATTGCGCGTCGGCCCAGCGCACGTGAAGACGATGGTTGGACAGGTTCAGTCGCGCCTCTGCCACCGCCGGCAAGGCGCGCAGGTGTTTTTCGATCAGCCAGCCGCAGGCGGCGCAGCTGATGCCTTCCATCAACAGGGTGGTTTCGGCGAGTTCGCCGTCGTGGCGCACGAAAGGCTTCTGCACATCGGCGCGGTCGTAGAGCGCCAACTCATCCACCAACTGCACCGGCAAGGCTTCGGGGTTGGCCGATGACTCGCTGCGGTGCTGGTAATAGCTTTCCAGTCCGCCGGCCACGATCGCCTCAGCCACGGCCTGGCACCCCGGGCAGCAGAACTCGCGGGTTTCACCGAGGACCGCAGCGGTGAAGCGGCTGCCGGCCGGGACGGGCAGGGCGCAGTGGTAGCAGGGGGTTGGCGTGGTCATCTGTGCTGCCATGGAAACCATTGTGGCGAGGGAGCTTGCTCCCGCTCGGCTGCGCAGCAGTCGTAAACCTGCGAACGCGCTATGACTGAAAGAATCGGTTTGCTGGTTTCAGGGGGCGCTTCGCACCCAGCGGGAGCAAGCTCCCTCGCCACAGTTGACCGTGTTCACTGGAACTTACTTCTTCAGGTCTTCCGCGCCTTGCAGCGGCTCATCCCCGAGCAGCAGGTCCTTATCATGGCTGACCAGCTCTTCTTCGAACATGCGCCAGATGTGGTCGTCCTGAGTGCCCAGCAATTCGACAAAACGACGGCCTTCAATCTTGTCGCTCAATTGACCGATGTAGCGACCCTGCTCTGTTTCACTGCGGGCCAGGGTGATCTTGCGATCCTTTTCCGGCTGGGTCGGCGAGATCAGGTTCAGCTCAAGGGTTTCAGGTTGGCTGTTGCCGCTCAGGCGTAGGTCGACTTCGCCGGTTACGTCATCCAGGTGAACGCTGGCCCGCAGCAACAGGGTCTGGGCCAGCAGCTCACGATCAAGGGAGCGGTTGATGCCTTTGCCTGCCTCGTAGTAGTTATCGTTGACCAGGTTGTCCGGGTTGTTCACCGCGATGGTCACCATGGACAGGGTCAACGTCACGGAACAAGCCAGGATGGCGATGATGATCCATGGCCAAAGATGCTTGTACCAAGGGCTTGCGGCGTTTGCTGCGGGCATGATTACTTCTCTCAACGAATTTGTGGGCCGATGAATCGGCTCTTGGCTTCAACGTGGATGCTGTCGTCGTCGGCATCCTTGAGGATGAATTTCACCTCGTTGGTGCTCGACGGCAATTTTTCCGGTGCCATAGACAGTTCGACTGGCTGGCTGAAAATCTCCCCGGCGGCGACTTTGATCTCGCGCTTGCCTTGCAGCTTGAGGTCCGGCAGACCGGAGGCTTCCAGTACGTAGGTATGGTCGCGCTGGTCTTTGTTCATGATCTTCAGGCTGTAGACGTTCTCGATCCGGCCTTCGGCGTTCTCGCGATACAGCACGCGGTCCTTGCTGACGTCGAAACCGACCAGTGAACGCATGAAGAACGCGCCCGCCAGCAAGCCCATCATGGCCAGCAACACCAGGGCATAGCCAATCAGCCGCGGGCGCAGTTTATGGGTTTTTTGCCCGGACAGGTTGTGCTCGGTGGTGTAGCTGATCAACCCGCGCGGGTAGTCCATCTTGTCCATGATGCTGTCGCAGGCATCGATGCACGCCGCGCAGCCGATGCATTCAATTTGCAGACCGTCGCGAATGTCGATGCCGGTCGGGCAGACCTGGACACACATGGTGCAATCGATGCAATCGCCCAGGCCCAGAGCCTTGTAGTCGACGCCTTTCTTGCGCGGGCCGCGGCTTTCACCACGGCGAGGATCGTAGGACACGATCAGCGTGTCCTTGTCGAACATCACGCTCTGGAAGCGCGCATACGGGCACATGTAAATGCACACTTGCTCACGCAACCAGCCGGCGTTGCCGTAGGTGGCGAGGGTGAAGAAACCGACCCAGAAATACGACCAGCCATCCGCTTCGCCGGTGAAGAAGTCGATGGTCAGTTCGCGAATGGGCGAGAAGTACCCGACGAAGGTCATGCCGGTGACGAAGCCGATCAACAGCCACATCGAGTGCTTGCTGAGTTTGCGCAGGAATTTGTTGGCGCTCATCGGCGCCTTGTCGAGCTTGATGCGCTGGTTGCGGTCGCCTTCGGTGACCTTTTCGCACCACATGAAAATCCACGTCCAGACGCTTTGCGGGCAGGTATAACCGCACCACACCCGACCGGCGTACACGGTAATGAAGAACAGGCCGAAGGCGCTGACGATCAGGATCCCGGAGAGCAGGATGAAATCCTGGGGCCAGAAGGTCGCGCCGAAGATGAAGAATTTGCGTTCCGGCAGGTTCCACCAGACGGCTTGATGACCGCCCCAGTTCAGCCAGACCGTACCGAAATACAGCAGAAACAACCCGGCACCGCCCATCATCCGCAGGTTGCGGAACAGGCCGGTGAAGGCACGGGTGTAGATTTTTTCTCGAGAGGCGTAAAGATCGACGCTGTTGTTTGCGTCTTTGGCAGGCGGTGTGACGTCGTGTACCGGAATCTGATTGCTCATCATTGCATCCCACGGCAGTGGAAAAATGCCTCGGTCAGTACATGCCGACCGCGGTCAAAAAGAGGTGTTGCAGTGGCGCAATGATACGCCTGTCGCTCTGGCTCAAGGGTGCGACCTTTGGTCGCGTTGGGCAAATTCAATTGATGGTGTAGTGACTTGAATCAATTGACTTGTGGATTATGGACGGTTTTTCGTGATGGAGAGTCAGAGGAAGGGGCGATTCCTGGCCGGTGCGTGGCCGACGGGAGCAGAACTGCTGACCTCAGTCATGCCACAAGCCTGCCGCAGCACTTTACGCCATGGCCGCCGTCATTTCAGGCGCCGTTTTGAAACTTGCAATGCGTTGAACTAACCAACTTGAGGTTGGGTAAGTTGTTGTTTTACGACGTGCAGCGGAAATATATTTATTTAATTGGTCTTTATGAGTTGTTTGAAGTTTTTGTCTGTTTCTAATAAGTTGATTGGGTGCGGTTTGTTAGTTGCACACTTTATCTAATACTAATGGAAACGGAATTCTATGATTTCTAAGAAAGTTAAGCGGTTTGTGCTGGGCGTGTGCCTGCTGTCTATGGCGCCTTTGGCCTATTCAATCGAAGGTGCCCCACGTCATATGATCTTCGCTTCGGATACGCAGTACCCGTGGACGGACAAACTCGACCGCAGGGAACCCGAGTCCGATGCGGATTTCAAGACACGTTCAAAATGGCTGGTGGAGACTCAGTTTGCGAGTATTGCCGACTTCCGCAAGAACCATGCGCAATCCCACGTGCCGCTGATGATCAATGGCGACATCACCGCTTTCGGTCACGGCTGGCAGCGCTCTTACATGAACTCGATGTTGAAAAAATACTTCAATGGCGATTTCTTGTATGGCCTGGGTAACCACGACTATGAGAACAACGTGGATGATTGCTTCAGCAATAACTGTGCGGCCGGCAGTATCGTGGAGTTTAAAGAGCACCATGAAAATAAGGTTGATAATTTTGATTTGAAAATTACCGGCAATTTTCTGAGTCGGCTGTATTCCGGCAGTCTCGCCTATTCCAAGAACATAGGGGACGTCCATATGGTGCAACTCAATAATGAGCCGACCTATGCCACCAGGATTGCTCATGCGTTAAACCCGACGACGTTCGACATCACCAGTACCCTGGATTGGCTTGAAAACGATTTGAGAGTCGCTCGGACTCAGGGTTACGCCATCATTATCAACATGCACAAGCCACTCGAAATGATGGGTAATAGTGAGCAAGAGTGGCGCTTTTATCAGATGATCAGGAAGTATGAGGTCACTGCCATCTTCGCCGGCCATCTCCATGATCAAGGTGGTGATGCCTATGAAGTGAATGGCGTGCCGATGTACCTGAGCGGTGCCACTTCTCAGCAAACCTACCTGGTTGCCAGTTTCTCGGAGGATCGCAAGCAGTTGCAGATCAACCTGGTGACGGACAACCAATGGCAGAGCCGAAAGCTGTTGGATACGGTACCGGTAAAATCGATCTGGGCCAGTCGCCCATGAAAAAGGCCCCGCCAGATCACTGGCGGGGCCTTGTTTGTTGCGTCAGGCGTTGGCCTTACTGAGCGTCTTCCGCCGGCGCTTTCTCACCGTGAGAAAGGCTGTAGACGTAAGCGGCCAGCAGGTGAACCTTGTCGTTGCCTTGCAGCTGTTCTTGCGCAGGCATCTGGCCCTGACGGCCGTAACGGATGGTCTGCTGCAGTTGAGCGAAGCTCGAACCGTAGATGAACGCAGCCGGGTGAGTCAGGTTCGGCGCGCCCATGGCTGGCGTGCCTTTGCCTTCCGGACCGTGGCACACCGCGCAGTTGGCGGCGAACAGCTTCTGACCGGCAACCGGATCGGCCTTGGTGCCTTCCGGCAGCTTGCGACCATCGAGGTTGATCAGTACGAACGAAGCAACGTCCGCAACGCCTTGCTCGCCGATCACGTCAGCCCATGCCGGCATGACCGCGTGGCGGCCACCCATGATGGTGGTCTTGATGGTTTCTGCCTCATCGCCCCAGCGCCAGTCGGCGTCGGTCAGGTTAGGGAAGCCATAAGCGCCCTTGGCGTCGGAGCCGTGGCAGACCGAGCAGTTGGAGGCGAACAGGCGGCCACCCATCTTCAGGGCTTGCGGGTCCTTGGCGACTTCTTCAATCGGCATCGAAGCGAACTTGGCGAAGATCGGGCCGAACTTGGCGTCCGACTTGGCCATTTCCTTTTCCCACTCGTGAACGCCGGTCCAGCCGGTCTGGCCGTTGGCGAACGCGGTCTGCTTCTCGTTATCCAGGTAGTTGTAACCCGGCAGCAGGCCTTTCCAGTTACCCAGGCCCGGGTACAGCACCAGATAGCCCAGGGCGAAGATGATGGTGCCCACGAACAGCATGAACCACCATTTCGGCAGTGGGTTGTCGTACTCCTCGATCCCGTCGAAGGAGTGGCCAACCGTTTCTTCGGTGGCTTCGCTGCGCTGGCCCTTGCGGGTGGACAGCAGCAGCCAGGTCAGGGCGAAGATCGTGCCGAGACTGAGGACTGTGACGTACAGACTCCAGAACGTAGTCATTCTTTGTTACTCCTAGAAGCTTGCTCGACGTGCTTGATGGCTTCGGGATCATCCGCGAAAGGCAGCAAGGTCGCGTCTTCAAACTCCGACTTGCGCTTGGGGCTGAATACCCACAACGCCAGACCGATGAAGGCCACCATCACAACAACGGTGCCCAGGCCACGAATCATCCCGATATCCATCTAAATCACCGTTTGCTTTTGATGATGGTGCCCAGGCCTTGCAGATAGGCCACCAGCGCGTCCATTTCGGTTTTGCCCTTCACAGCATCCTTGGCGCCGGCGATGTCTTCGTCGGTGTAAGGGACGCCGAGCGTGCGCAAGACTTCCATTTTCTTGGCGGTGTCTTTGCCGTCGAGCTTGTTTTCCACGAGGAACGGGTAGGCCGGCATTTTCGACTCGGGCACTACGTTGCGCGGGTTGTACAAATGCGCACGCTGCCAGTCATCGGAGTAACGACCGCCGACACGGGCCAGGTCCGGACCGGTACGCTTGGAACCCCACAGGAACGGGTGGTCCCAGACGCTTTCACCGGCAACCGAGTAGTGGCCGTAACGTTCGGTTTCAGCACGGAACGGGCGGATCATCTGCGAGTGGCAGCCGACACAACCGTTGGCGATGTAAATGTCGCGACCTTCCAGTTCAAGGGCGGTGCGAGGCTTCATGCCTTCGACCGGCTTGTTGGTGACGTCCTGGAAAAACAGCGGAACGATCTGGGTCAGGCCGCCGACGCTGACGGCGATAACCATGAAGAAGGCCAGCAGGCCAATATTCTTCTCGACTGCTTCATGCTTCATCAGTGAGCTCCAACTACAGCAATCTGTTCAGCAGCTTTGGCTTCAGCCGGGTTCGAGGCACGTACGGTACGCCATACGTTGTAGGCCATGAACAGCATGCCGCTGGCGAAGAACGCACCGCCCAGGGCGCGAACGATGAAACCAGGATGGCTGGCTTGCAGGGCTTCGACGAACGAGTAGGTGAGGGTGCCGTCGTCGTTGATTGCACGCCACATCAGACCCTGGGTGATGCCGTTGACCCACATCGAAGCGATGTACAGAACGGTACCGATGGTCGCGAGCCAGAAATGCGTGTTGATCAGGCCGATGCTGTGCATCTGCGCGCGACCGAACAGTTTCGGGATCATGTGGTAGATGGCGCCGATCGAGATCATCGCAACCCAGCCCAAGGCACCGGCGTGTACGTGGCCGATGGTCCAGTCGGTGTAGTGCGACAGCGAGTTCACGGTCTTGATGGCCATCATCGGGCCTTCAAAGGTCGACATGCCGTAGAAGGCCAGCGACACCACCAGGAAGCGCAGGATCGGGTCGGTGCGCAGCTTATGCCAAGCGCCCGACAGGGTCATCATGCCGTTGATCATGCCGCCCCAGCTTGGCGCCAGCAGGATGATCGACATCGCCATGCCCAGCGACTGAGCCCAGTCCGGCAGCGCGGTGTAGTGCAGGTGGTGCGGACCGGCCCAGATGTACAGGGTGATCAGCGCCCAGAAGTGCACGATCGACAGGCGATAGGAGTAGATCGGACGCTCGGCCTGCTTCGGAACGAAGTAGTACATCATCCCCAGGAAGCCGGTGGTCAGGAAGAAACCGACCGCGTTGTGGCCGTACCACCACTGGATCATTGCGTCAGTCGCACCGGCGTAGGCCGAGTAGGACTTGAAGAAACTGACCGGCAGGGACGCGTGGTTGACGATGTGCAGCATCGCCGTCACGACGATGAAGGCACCGTAGAACCAGTTACCCACATAGATGTGCTTGGTATTGCGCTTGGTGATGGTGCCGAAGAACACCAGACCGTAGGACACCCAGACGATGGCCAGCAGAATAGCCAGGGGCCATTCCAGTTCCGCGTATTCCTTGGTGGTGGTGTAACCCAGCGGCAAGGTAATGATCGCGCCGACGATCACCGCTTGCCAACCCCAGAAGGTGAAGGCCGCGAGGCTGTCGGAAATCAGTCGCGTTTGGCAGGTTCGCTGCACGACGTAATAAGAAGTGGCAAACAGAGCACAACCACCGAAGGCGAAAATCACCAGGTTGGTGTGCAACGGGCGTAAGCGTCCAAAAGTCGTCCACGGCAGACCGAAGTTCAATTCCGGCCATACAAGCTGTGAGGCGATGAAGACACCAAGCCCCATGCCAAGGATCCCCCAGACCACCGTCATGATGGCGAACTGGCGGACTACCTTATAGTTATAAGCAGTCGGACTGATTGCTGTGCTCATTCTAAGGTTCCACGGTTTGGGTGTTTTATTAGGAGTAAAAATCGGCCGCAAGTATGTAGAAAGCGGGGGGTCATTGCAACGCGCCATGACCTGGGTCAATGCTTTCAAAAGCTGATTCTGCGGCCTTTCCATGCGCCGCGTAAGGACAAAATTGACCTCGGACAAAATGTCGCAGCGAACGAAAGGGGTGAGGGGGGCAGGTCAGTTGTTACGGGGTGTGTTCAAACACAACGATCGGGTGACCGACGGCAATTGGCACGACAGCCGGTATCTACCAGCCTTTGCGGCCTGTCATCGAGCAGATTCGTTGAACACATCGGGCAAGGTCGACCTGGAACCGGCTCATGCCAGTCCGCATCGCAGCAAGCTTAGACCCGAATCTGGTGAACCGAAAGGAGGACCAACGGAGGGGTGCGACACTTGGTCGCAAAGAGGCAGGGAACTGCCGCATCCGGGCGAATGCGGCAGTAGAGCGGTCGAGATTTATTCGCGTTTGCCTTCTGCTTGCAAACGCTCGGTGCTCAGACCGTGGGACAGGCTGTAAACGTAAGCGGCCAGCAGTTGCACCTTGTCGTTGCCGAGCAGTTCGTTCTGCGCCGGCATATGGCCCTGGCGGCCATGGCGGATGGTCTGCTGGAGTTGCGCCAGGCTTGTACCGTAGATGAACCCGGCCGGTTGCGTCAGGTTCGGCGCGCCCATGGCTTCAGTACCCTTGCCGTTTGCACCATGACAGGCTACGCACGTGGTGCTGAACGCTTGCTGTCCGGCTTGCAGGTCGGCGGTGTCGCCAGCCGGCAATGGCAGGCCCGCCAGTTCATGACGTACATACGCGGCCACGTTCTTCACACCGGCCTCACCGAGGATTTCCCCCCAGGCCGGCATTGCCGCCATGCGACCGCCCATGATCGTGGTCTTGATCATCTCGGCGTCACCGCCCCAGCGCCAGGTGCTGTCGGCCAGGTTCGGGAAGCCGAAAGCGCCCTTGGCATCCGAGCCGTGGCACACCGAGCAGTTGGACGCGAACAGACGACCGCCCATTTTCAGCGCTTGCGGGTCTTTCGCCACTTCTTCAACGGGCATGGCCGCGAATTTGGCGAAGATCGGCCCAAACCTGGCGTCAGCCTTGTTCATCTCCTTTTCCCATTCGTGGACACCGGTCCAGCCGTCCTCGTAACCCGGCAGGACGCCTTTCCAGTTGCCCAGGCCCGGATAAAGAATCAGGTAGCCCACGGCAAACACCAGCGTGCCGGCGAACAGCATGAACCACCACTGCGGCAGCGGATTGTCGTACTCCTCGATGCCGTCGAAGCTGTGGCCCATGGTCTGGTCGACACTGCCCTTGGTTTCACCCTTGCGGGTGCCGACCAGCAGCCAGGTCAGGCCGATCAGGCTGCCGATAGTCAGTACGCAGATCCACGTACTCCAGAAGGTGGTCATGGCCGGGTACTCCTTGTTTCAGGTTCTTGGGTGGCGTCGTCGGCCAGGGGTTCATCGGCGAACGGCAGCAAACGCGCTTCGGCAAATTCCGGGTTGCGCTTGCTGTTGAACACCCATAGCGTCAGGCCGACGAAGGCCACGAATACCACGACCGTGCCCAGGCCGCGGATCATTCCACTGCTTATCTCGCTCACTATTTCGAAGGGCATGGTCATGGCTCACCTCTTGCTCTTGATGGCAGTGCCGAGCACTTGCAGATAAGAAACGAGTGCGTCCATTTCGGTCTTGCCCTTGAGGCTGGCGACCGCGCCGCTGATGTCGTCATCGCTGTATGGCACGCCAAGGGTGCGCATGGTGCGGATCTTGGTTTCGGTGTGGCTGCTGTCGACCGCTTGCGTGACCAGCCATGGGTAGCCAGGCATTTTCGACTCCGGCACCACGTTGCGCGGGTTGTACAAGTGCGCACGGTGCCAGTCATCGGAGTAACGTGCGCCGACCCGGGCCAGGTCCGGACCGGTACGCTTGGAACCCCAGAGGAACGGGTGATCCCACACGCTTTCCCCTGCCACCGAGTAGTGCCCGTAGCGTTCGGTCTCGGCACGGAACGGCCGGATCATCTGCGAGTGGCAACCGACACAGCCTTCGCGGATGTAAATGTCGCGACCTTCCAGTTGCAGGGCGGTGTAGGGCTTCATGCCTTCCACCGGTTTGTTGGTCACGTCCTGGAAGAACAGCGGGACGATCTGGGTCAGACCGCCGATGCTCACCGCCAGAACCATCAGCAGCATCAGCAGGCCGACGTTTTTCTCGATTGTTTCGTGTTTCATGGCGGACTCCTCAGGCCATCTGCGCGGCAGCGGCGACTTCGGCAGGCTGCGAGGCCCGCACGGTGCGCCAGGTGTTGTAAGCCATCAGGAACATCCCGCTGAGGAAGATCGCACCGCCCACCAGTCGCACGACGAAGCCTGGGTGGCTGGCCACCAGGGTTTCGACGAAGGAGTAGGTCAGCGTGCCGTCTTCGTTGACTGCGCGCCACATGAGGCCCTGGGCGATGCCGTTGACCCACATCGAAGCGATGTAGAGCACGGTGCCGATGGTCGCGAGCCAGAAGTGCGCATTGATCAGGCCGATGCTGTACATCTGCGGGCGACCGAAGATTTTCGGGATCATGTGGTACAGCGCGCCGATGGAAATCATCGCCACCCAACCGAGGGCGCCGGCGTGAACGTGGCCGATGGTCCAGTCGGTGTAGTGGGAGAGCGCGTTGACCGTTTTGATGGCCATCATCGGCCCTTCAAAGGTCGACATGCCGTAGAACGCCAGGGACACGACAAGGAAGCGCAGGATCGGGTCGCTGCGCAATTTATGCCAGGCGCCCGAGAGCGTCATCATCCCGTTGATCATCCCGCCCCAGCTTGGTGCCAGCAGGATCAGCGACATCACCATGCCCAGCGACTGTGCCCAGTCTGGCAGCGCGGTGTAGTGCAAGTGGTGCGGACCGGCCCAGATGTACAGGGTGATCAGCGCCCAGAAGTGCACGATCGACAAGCGATAAGAGTACACCGGGCGCTCAGCCTGTTTCGGCACGAAGTAGTACATCATCCCGAGGAAACCGGCGGTGAGGAAAAAGCCCACGGCGTTGTGGCCGTACCACCACTGGACCATGGCATCGGTGGCACCGGCATAGACCGAGTAGGACTTGGTGAAACTCACCGGCAGCTCAACGTTGTTGACGATGTGCAGAATCGCCACGGTGATGATGAACGCACCGAAGAACCAGTTGCCGACGTAGATGTGCTTGGTCTTGCGCTTGGCCAGCGTACCGAAGAACACAATGGCGTAGGCGACCCAGACGATGGTGATCAGGATGTCGATCGGCCATTCCAGCTCGGCGTATTCCTTGGAGCTGGTGTAACCCAGCGGCAGGCTGATGGCCGCCAGCAGGATCACCAGTTGCCAGCCCCAGAAGCAGAACGCGGCGATTTTCGGCGCGAACAACTGGGTCTGGCAGGTGCGTTGCACCGAATAGAACGAACTGGCGAACAGGGCGCAACCGCCGAAGGCGAAGATCACCGCGTTGGTGTGCAGAGGGCGCAACCGGCCGAAACTGGTCCACGGCAAATCGAAGTTGAGTTCAGGCCAGACCAATTGGGCTGCGAGAAAAACCCCGAGCCCCATGCCGACGATGCCCCACACCACCGTCATAATGGCGAATTGGCGGACCACCTTGTAGTTGTAGGCGGTACTGATAGAAGTGTTCATGGTTCCCCATCCACGGTTCAGCCGAAGTGAAGGCGTTTGCGCAAGGCAACGCTCCCTTCGCCTGGAGTTATAGGCAGACTAAAAGCGAGGCAAGCATGGACAAAGAGCACAAGGCCAGTATTGACGGGGATCAATGGGCGCGGTGTGTGCGGGAACATGGATGGTTGTGGAATGAGGCGGCTTCAAAGGCTTCGGCGGACCCTGTGACGCTGATTCTCGCCCATGGCGCCGGTGCGCCAATGGACAGCGTCTGGATGAACGACATGGCTGCACGCCTCGCCGATCAAGGCGTCAACGTGTTGCGCTTCGAGTTTCCGTACATGGCGCAGCGGCGTGTCGACGGGGGCAGGCGCCCACCGAATCCGGCGCCGAAACTGCTGGAGTGCTGGCGTGAGGTGTACGCCGAGGTGCGACGCCATGTCACTGGGCGTCTGGCGATTGGCGGCAAGTCCATGGGCGGGCGGATGGCCAGTCTTTTGGCGGATGAGCTGGGGGCGGATGCGTTGGTGTGCCTGGGTTATCCGTTTTATGCGGTGGGTAAACCGGAGAAACCTCGGGTCGAACATTTGGCGGGGCTCAAGACCCGGACGTTGATCGTACAGGGCGAGCGCGATGCCCTGGGCAATCGCGAGGCGGTCGAAGGTTATGCGTTGGCGCCGGGCATCGAGGTGTTCTGGCTGGTGGCAGGGGATCATGACTTGAAGCCGTTGAAGGCTTCCGGGTTGACCCATGAGCAGCATTTGGCTTCGGCGGCGAGTCGGGTGGCTGCATTTCTTCAGTGAAAGAGGTGGTGCCCGTTTGGGCCGCTTCGCGGGCAAACCCGCTCCCCACTTTTTATTGTGTTGTGAGTGAGATCTTCAACACCGAGAACTTATGGGGGGCGGGGTTGTGTCTGATTATTTTGAGTGTTTAAAAGTCACGGAGTGCTTTCCCGTTGTGCGTCTGGCATTTGCGTTGAAGGCCGCAGTCTTTTCATGGTGAATGTGCCTTTTGGATTCAGACGATAACCATGGCTTTTGAACAGGGCTTCGAATGTGCCTTCGACGATGTCTGTCACGGGATTGTAGTTGATAATGTTCAGCGTGGCAGAGTCTGCATCCACCGTTCGAAAGCCATTGAAGCCGGGAGGCGCTGGAATCCAGTGGCCATGGAGAAAGCTCAGCCCGTTATCTAGCGTATAGACACCTGGCAGTGCATCGTCACCGTTGTAGGGTAGCGTCATACTGAAGACAAACGTGTTTTCCTCCGCAGCCGTACCCATTCCTCCACCAATAGACCAATAAAACTCACCGAAAAATTCACCTTGGTAAAAATCACTGAATTCTGCAGTTTTCTTGATGGTTCCGTATTTCCACTGAAAGATGTTTTCGTTTGCGATCGTTGCGCATTTTTTAGGGATAAAGGTCGCGTGGGTTGTCATGATGAAATCCTTTTACTGGTAAGAGTTCGGTAGCCATTGTCCGATGGACAAAGCGACCGTCTCCTTGATAAGCCTCCTGGGTTTTTTCGACTACTGTCAGAACTGACAGGTGCCTCCTTGAAAACATTTCACGATTTGCAAAAATAAAAAAACCCGGAGGTTTTCACCGTCCGGGTTTTTGTCTTTCCAGTGACTGTCAGCGGTTAAACCGCTCCACCAACGAATACTGGGTATTCGCCGTCTTGGTCAGCTCTTCACTCAACAGCGCCGAGTGCTGTGCCTGTTCCGACGTCTGGTCAGCCAGCTGCGAGATGTTGCTGATGTTGCGGCTGATCTCTTCAGCCACCGCACTTTGCTCTTCGGTCGCCGCCGCAATCTGGGTGGTCATGTCGGTGATGTTGGCCACCGCTTCGCTGATCCCTACCAGCGCCTGATCCGCTTCCAGTACCCGCGCCACGCCTTCTTCAGCCTGACGATGCCCGGCTTCCATGGTTTGCACTGCGGTGCTGGCGGTTTGTTGCAGCTTGGCGATCAGGGCGTGGATCTGTCCGGTGGATTCGCTGGTACGTTGCGCCAGTTGACGCACTTCGTCAGCCACCACGGCAAAACCCCGGCCCATCTCGCCGGCACGGGCCGCTTCGATGGCGGCGTTCAGGGCCAGCAGGTTGGTCTGGTCGGCGATGCCCTTGATGACATCGACCACGCCACCGATTTCGTCGCTGTCCTTGGCCAGCTGGGTTACGGTCATCCCGGTTTCACCGACCACCACCGACAAGCGCTGGATGGCTTCGCGGGTTTCCCCGGCGATGTCGCGACCGCGACCGGTCAGGCGATTGGCTTCCTGGGTCGCATCAGCGGTGCGCTGCACGTGGCTGGCGACTTCCTGCGTGGTGGCGGCCATCTGATTGACGGCGGTGGCCACTTGCTCGGTTTCGACGCGTTGACGTTCCAGGCCCGTGGAACTGTTGTGGGCCAGGGTGTCGGACTGCCTGGCTTGTTCGGTCAGGTGCTCGGCGGTGTCCTGCAGGCGGGTCAGGCAGGTTTTCAGACGTGCTTCCTGGCTGAGAATCGACATCTCCAGACGTGCCTGGGCGCCACGGCTGTCGGTGTACATCTGCGCGATCAACGGGTCGGAGGTGGTTTGCCCCGCCAGCACCAGCAAGCGCTTGAGGCCGCGCTGTTGCCAGCTCAAGCCCAGCAAGCCCAGCGGCACCGACAGGCCGGCGGCCAGGGCGAAACCCCAGTGGGAGTTGAGCGACGCACCGATCATGAAGCTCAGTTGACTGACCAGAATGAACGGCACCCAGTCCTGAAGGACCGGCAGCCATTTGTCTGTCGAAGGAATGGCCGACTTGCCCTGGTTGATGCGTTGGTAGAGCGCTTCGGCACGGCGGATCTGCTCGGCGGTGGGTTTGATCCGCACCGATTCGTAGCCGATCACCTGATTGCCTTCGAACACCGGTGTGACATAGGCGTTAACCCAGTAGTGGTCACCGGTCTTGCAGCGATTCTTGACAATGCCCATCCATGGCAAGCCTTGTTTCAGTGTGCCCCACATGTGCGCGAACACCGCCGC
Source organism: Pseudomonas sp. PS02303 (assembly GCF_029959925.1). Lineage (NCBI taxonomy): Bacteria > Pseudomonadati > Pseudomonadota > Gammaproteobacteria > Pseudomonadales > Pseudomonadaceae > Pseudomonas > Pseudomonas sp. PS02303. Next base: position 5,441 of record NZ_JASCOM010000070.1, on the reverse strand, counting down.
CGGAACGTCGGGGTGACGGACCAGGTTATGCGGCGCACGGATCAGCTCTTCACGAGAAAACCCGCTGATTTCGACGAAGGCGTCGTTGCAGTAGGTGATCACGCCCTTGGCATCGGTGGTGGAAATCAACCGTTGCTGAGCCGGAAAGGTCCGTTCGCGTTGTGTGGTGGGCTGGTTGTTACGCATGGCTTTTTCAATCCGCAAGGCTTTGAGAGGTTGTCGGCGGCGTCAGGAATTTATTGAAAATATTTTTCAATAATCAGTGGCGCGTCGCAAAACGGCCATTGCATCAGCCGGCGAGCATCGGGTACGTGAACAGTGCGAAATGCAGCAGATTCAAGCCGAAATGGGTGGCGATGGCCGCCCCCAATCCGCCGAAACGGTAGGCCAGACCATAGCCGACACCTGCCAGACCCGCCAGCAGCACCCATTGCCAACCCGCGCCCGCATGCGCCACGCCGAACAACAGTGAGGCGAGCAGCAATGCCAGGTTTTCACCGTAGGGCAGGTGTTTGAAATGCCGGCTCAGCCCACCCTGGACGTAACCGCGAAACAGCGCTTCCTCCACCAGCGTCACCAGCAGCAGATTGTTCAGCACCCACAGCCCGGCTTGGTCCGGCCACTTCGGCGCCCAACTGATCATCCCCAGCAAGAGTGCGCCACCCAAGGCCAGGATGGCGCTCAGGGGCAGGGCGAGTGCGGTGGCATAAACCGAAAGGCGCAAAGAGCGCCGGCCGACAATCCACGGACACACCAGTAACAGCCAAAAGCCAATCAGGGGCTTGTCCTGATTCAGGTACATGGTAAACGGCGCGGCATCGTCGGTGATGCGATGCGGGTCGATGCCACGACCGTTGTAGAAACCGGGCAGCCAATGCATCGCCAGGGCCACGGCGAGGATGATGAACACGCCGTGACCGAGGAAGCGAGCGATGGGGATTTTTTGCTGACGGACCGCGAAACCAGCGACGAGCAACAATGCGACGGAGATGCCGGCCAGCCAGCCGAGGTGGCCGTAGGTCAGGGCGAGGGTGTAGCCGAGGGAGAGAAGGGCCAGGTATGTCCATGGCAGGGCGAGCATAAATTAGTCCTTTGAGGCTGAAGAGCTTTTGTGGCAAGGGAGCTTGCTCCCGCTAGGGTGCGAAGCAGCCCCAAACCCGGTGACCCGATACTTCAATCAGATCGCATCGGCTGTTTTACGACTGCTTCGCAGTCGAGCGGGAGCAAGCGCCCTCGCCACAAAGTGTGCACTGTTTGCGGGGCGCGATTATAAACAGGCCCAAACAAAAACACCGCCCGAAGGCGGTGTCTGTGTCGGCAGGCGGTTACGACGCAATCAACTGCCGCAACACGTAATGCAAAATTCCCCCTGCCTTGAAGTATTCCACTTCATTGAGCGTATCGATCCGGCACAGCACCTCGACTTTCTCGCGGCTGCCGTTCTCGCGGGTGATGATGAGTGTCAGGTTCATCCGCGGCGTCAACTCGACGCCGGTCAACCCAAGGATATCCAGCGTCTCCTTGCCGGTCAGGTTCAGGCTCTTGCGGTTCTGATCCAGCTTGAACTGCAACGGCAGCACGCCCATGCCCACCAGGTTGGAACGGTGAATCCGCTCGAAGCTTTCGGCGATGACCGCTTTCACGCCCAGCAGATTAGTGCCCTTGGCCGCCCAGTCGCGGCTCGAACCGGTGCCGTATTCTTGCCCTGCGATCACCACCAGCGGCGTGCCCGACGCTTGATAGCGCATGGCTGCGTCGTAGATTGGCATCCTTTCCCCGGTCGGGATGTAGATTGTGTTGCCGCCTTCTTCACCGCTGAGCATTTCGTTGCGAATGCGGATGTTGGCGAAAGTGCCGCGCATCATCACTTCGTGATTGCCGCGACGGGAACCATAGGAGTTGAAGTCCCGCGGCTCCACGCCTTTATCGCGCAGGTATTGACCGGCCGGGCTGTCTGCCTTGATGTTGCCGGCGGGGGAGATGTGGTCGGTGGTCACCGAGTCGCCCAGCAGCGCAAGGACCCTGGCGCCGGAAACGTCCTTGACCACCGGTGGTGGACCGCCGATGTCATCGAAGAACGGTGGATGCTGGATGTAAGTCGAATCGTCCTGCCAGACATACGTCGCTGCTTGCGGCACTTCAATCGCTTGCCATTGCTCGTCGCCGGCAAACACCTCGGCGTATTCCTTGTGGAACATGGCGGTGTTGACCTGACTCACGGCGTCGGCAATCTCTTGGGTGCTCGGCCAGATGTCCCGCAGGTACACCGGATTGCCATCCTTGTCGTTACCCAGCGGTTCGCTGCTGATGTCGGTCCGCACCGTGCCGGCCAACGCATAGGCGACGACCAGCGGCGGGGAGGCCAGCCAGTTGGTTTTCACCAGCGGATGCACGCGGCCTTCGAAGTTGCGGTTGCCCGACAGCACCGAGGCAACGGTCAGGTCGGCGGCCTGGATGGCTTTTTCAATCGGCTCCGGCAAGGGGCCGGAGTTGCCGATGCAAGTGGTGCAGCCATAGCCGACCAAGTCAAAACCCAGCTCATCCAGATACGGGGTCAGGCCGGCAGCCTTGTAGTAGTCGGTGACCACTTTCGAGCCAGGGGCCAACGAACTCTTGACCCACGGTTTGCGCTTGAGGCCTTTTTCCACGGCTTTTTTCGCCACCAGACCGGCGGCCATCATCACGCTCGGGTTGGAGGTGTTGGTGCAAGAGGTGATCGCGGCGATCACCACCGCGCCGTTTTTCAACCGATAGGTCTGGCCGTCGTATTCGTAGTCGGCTTCGCCCGCCAGATCGGCATTGCCCACCGCGACGCCACCGCCGCCTTCACTTTCGAGGCGACCGACTTCCTTGCTGGTGGGTTTGAATTGCAGGTCGATGAAGTCACTGAACGCTTGCGCGACATTTGGCAGCGAAACCCTGTCCTGTGGGCGTTTCGGCCCGGCCAGGCTGGCTTCGACGCTGGCCATGTCCAGTGCCAGGGTGTCGGTGAACACCGGTTCCTGGCCCGGCAGTCGCCACAGGCCCTGAGCTTTGCTGTAGGCCTCGACCAGTTTCACGGTGGCCAGTGGGCGACCCGAGAGCCGCAGATACTCCAGCGTGATGTCGTCGACCGGGAAGAAGCCGCAGGTGGCGCCGTATTCCGGGGCCATGTTGGCGATGGTCGCGCGGTCGGCAAGCGGCAGGTCGGCAAGGCCGTCGCCATAGAATTCGACGAACTTGCCGACGACGCCTTTCTTGCGCAGCATCTGCGTGACGGTCAGCACCAGGTCGGTGGCGGTGATGCCTTCCTTGAGCTTGCCGGTGAGTTTGAAGCCGATCACTTCCGGAATCAGCATCGATACCGGCTGGCCGAGCATCGCCGCTTCCGCTTCGATCCCGCCGACGCCCCAGCCGAGTACGCCGAGACCGTTGATCATGGTGGTGTGGGAGTCGGTGCCGACCAGGGTGTCGGGGAAGGCGTAGGTGCGGCCATCCTCGTCTTTGGTCCAGACCGTGCGACCGAGGTATTCCAGGTTGACCTGGTGGCAAATGCCCGTGCCCGGTGGCACCACGCTGAAGTTGTCGAAGGCGCTCTGGCCCCAGCGCAGGAACGCGTAACGTTCACCGTTGCGCTGCATTTCGATGTCGACGTTCTGTTCGAAGGCGCTGGAACTGCCGAATTTGTCGACCATCACCGAGTGGTCGATCACCAGATCCACAGGGGAGAGCGGATTGATCCGCTGCGGGTCGCCACCGGCCTTGGCCATGGCGGCGCGCATGGCGGCCAGGTCGACCACGGCAGGCACGCCGGTAAAGTCCTGCATCAATACTCGTGCGGGGCGGTATTGAATTTCGCGGTCGGAGCGACGCTCCTTGAGCCAGGCGGCAATCGCCCGGAGGTCGGCGCCGGTGACGGTTTTTTCATCTTCCCAGCGCAGCAGGTTTTCCAGCAGCACTTTCAACGACATCGGCAGCTTGTCCAGGTCGCCCAGACTTTTGGCGGCATCGGGCAAGCTGAAATAGTGATAGGTCTTGTCGTCGACTTGCAGGGTTTTAAGGGTGTTCAGGCTATCGAGGGACGGCATTGCGATCACTCCTTTGAGTCCGCACGGCTACGGACTGAGGGGACGGACAGAGCTTTCAACCTAGCCCTGTTTGAATGTTAAAGCTAATAACTGGACTCTATGGCCAAGTCCAAGGTTCCGAACTCGGCTATCATGCGCCGGTTTTCGTGACAGGCTTTGCTTCAACGCAAGCCTGGGCATCGCGCAGTGGCTGAATTCTTCGCCAACTGCCCAGGAGTAAGAATGAACACCCTCTTTATGCATTGCCGGCCGGGCTTCGAAGGCGAAGTCTGTTCCGAGATTTCCGAACACGCCGCGCGGCTGAACGTGGCCGGTTATGCCAAAGCCAAGACCGCCAGCGCCTGCGCTGAATTCATCTGCACCGAAGAAGACGGCGCCGAGCGGCTGATGCGTGGCCAGCGTTTCGCCGAGCTGATCTTCCCGCGCCAATGGGCGCGCGGAATTTTCATCGACCTGCCGGAAACCGACCGCATCAGCGTGATCCTTGCTCACATGGCGGACTTCCCGCTGTGCGGCAGCCTGTGGCTGGAAATGGTCGATACCAACGATGGCAAGGAGCTGTCGAACTTCTGCAAGAAATTCGAAGGGCACCTGCGCAAGGCGCTGATGGCGGCCGGCAAGTTGGTCGAGGATGCGCACAAGCCGCGCCTGCTGCTGACCTTCAAAAGCGGCCGCGAAGTGTTTATGGGGCTGGCCGAGTCCAACAACTCGGCGATGTGGCCGATGGGCATTCCGCGCCTGAAGTTTCCTCGTGAGGCGCCGAGCCGTTCGACGTTGAAGCTGGAAGAGGCGTGGCACCACTTTATCCCCCGCGATCAGTGGGATGAGCGCCTGCACAGCGACATGACCGGCGTCGACCTCGGTGCCGCCCCCGGCGGCTGGACCTGGCAACTGGTCAACCGCGGCATGCTGGTGACGGCGATTGACAACGGTCCGATGGCCGAAAGCTTGATGGACACTGGTTTAGTGCAGCACCTGATGGCCGACGGTTTCACCTTCAAGCCCAAGCAACCGGTGGACTGGATGGTCTGCGACATCGTCGAGAAACCGGCGCGCAACGCCGCGATGCTGGAAGAATGGATTGGCGAGGGACATTGCCGCGAAGCGGTGGTCAACCTGAAGTTGCCGATGAAACAGCGTTACGCCGAAGTGAAACGCTTGCTGGAACGCATTGCCGAGGGCTTCAAGGAGCGCGGCATCCGGGTCGAGATCGGCTGCAAGCAGCTGTATCACGACCGTGAAGAAGTGACGTGCCACTTGCGCCGGATCGACGTGAAGAAACCGAAATCCCGCTGACACACACTGCCCCTTGTAGGAGCGAGGCTTGCCCGCGAAGCTTTTGGCGTCCTCAAGGGCCTTTTCGCGGGCAAGCCT
>NZ_JASCOM010000006.1:0-89121 GCF_029959925.1 Pseudomonas sp. PS02303 | reverse complement strand
CGATAGCGAAGTGTTATTCAACATTGATATCAACTGACATTCCGCTATCGCGAGCAGGCTCACTCCTACAGGGTTTTTGCCCTGCCTTCACATCGGTGGGGTAACGCCATCCTTGCCCGCCGAGATCGATTGCGCAGTCAGTGTCCCGTCTGCACTTTGGGTGACGAATGTCACGATCTTCACCCCCACCTTCAGCAAACTCCTGTCCCCCGGCATCAAATTCACGATCGGCACATCCTCCGGCACCAGGATCTTCTGCTGCCCGCCCTTGTAGTTTACGGTCAACATCCGGCCATTGCTGACCACCAGATCGCCCACGCTGCCATTGGTCATGCTACTGCCCTTGACCAGATCGAACGGCCGATGCCCGTCGCCGCTGCCCGCCAGTTCCGGTGGAAAGACGTGGACTTCCAGCGCCTTCAAGGTGCCATCGTCTTGCGGAATGGCCGCCGATCCAACGTAGCTGCCGGGTTTGATGTCTTCGATATTGGCCAGGGTAACGGCGCGGACTTTGGTGTCGTTGGTCAGGTTGATTACCACGTTTTCGCCAGTGTTGACGTGGACTTTCAAGACGTCGGGGCTGACCCCGGTGATCTCGCCGCGCACGCCAATGCGCAGGCCCGGCGCGTCGGCGGCCTGGGCCAGACCTGCCGTGACCAGGCCGACCAAGGTAACCACTGAAGCACCGCGTATAAGGTGACGAAACATCGCATTCATGGAAGTGCCTTCCGGTTATGAATCGTGAAGGAGAACATAAGCACGCTATCGAACAGGTTGTAAGTGAATGTATCATCGGAGCTCGATATTTTGACGCAAGGTTTATCGATGGACAGCACTCCTGTCCGTCACTCATTCCGCAAAGGAATGATTGCTATCACTCCAATCCCTCTTCTGCCGAATCCGATACCTCTTTAGCCTGCGCGCATTCCCTTCTGTTCAGCGAGACACGTTATGAACCCAGCGACCCAGGTGCCCCACGGCACCGCGACAATGACCAAAGGCATGGTGCTGCTGTTCGCCTTCTGCTGCGGCGCGATTGTGGCCAACATCTACTACGCCCAGCCGATCATCGGCCTGATCGCGCCGGACATCGGCCTGACCAGCACCATGGCCAGCCTGATTGTTTCGCTGACCCAGATTGGTTACGCACTTGGCTTGTTCTTCCTGGTGCCGCTGGGTGATCTGCTGGAAAACCGTCGACTGATGATCATCACCACCGTAGTGGCGATTGCCAGCCTGTTGGGCGCGGCGTTTACCGATCAGCCGAACGTTTTTTTGCTGATCTCGTTGCTGGTGGGTTTCAGTTCGGTGTCGGTGCAGATCCTGATTCCGCTGGCGGCGCACCTCGCGCCGGAAGAGTCACGCGGTCGGGTCGTCGGCGGGATCATGGGCGGTTTGCTGCTGGGGATTCTGTTGGCGCGGCCGGTGTCCAGCGTCGTGGCGGACCACTTCGGCTGGCGCGCGATGTTTGTGATCGCGGCGGCGTTGATGGCGGCGATCAGCATCGTGCTGGCGTTGACGATTCCCAAGCGTCAGCCGGATCACAGCGCCTCTTATGGCCAGTTGCTCGGTTCGCTATGGACGCTGCTGCGCCAGCAACCGGTGTTGCGTCAGCGCGCGTTCTACCAGGGTTGCATGTTCGCCACGTTCAGCCTGTTCTGGACCGCCGTGCCGCTGGAGCTGGCGCGCAATCACGGCCTGTCGCAAACCCAGATCGCGATCTTCGCCCTGGTCGGCGCCATCGGTGCGATCGCCGCGCCGATTGCCGGTCGACTGGCAGATGCCGGCCACACCCGCATCGCCTCCTTGCTGGCCCTGCTGTTCGCCAGCCTGAGCTTCCTGCCAGCGTTCATCCATCCGGTCTACAGCGTCATCGGTCTCGCGGTCACTGGCGTGGTCCTCGACTTCTGCGTGCAGATGAACATGGTCCTCGGCCAACGCGCGGTCTACGCCCTCGACGCCAAAAGCCGCAGCCGCTTGAATGCGTTGTACATGACCAGCATCTTCATCGGCGGCGCGTTCGGTTCCTCGGTGGCCAGCGCAGTGTATGAACACGGCGGCTGGCTGTGGATCGTGATCGTGGGCAGCGCGTTCCCGCTGTTGGCGTTGTTGCGGTTTTTGAGTGTTTCGCCGAAGGCTGCGTTGGCGGCTGCATAAGGTCAAAAAGCATCGCGGGCAAGCCACGCGCCCACAGGAATCTGGCTTGCTCGTGACTGATGTGCGACTGATGTTCCGCGCTTCAAATCTTGTTCACCGATGTCGGCACCGGAAGATCCAGCCCCTGTGCTTCCATTTGTTGCAGAAGTATCTGCACGATTTCGACAGCTGCGTCGTATGCCTCCTCGAACGTATCCGCGGCAGTCACAGCACCCGGGATATCCGGTGTTTGAATACCCACTCGATCCTCATTCCCCCAAGCACGAATCCTATAACTTCACCTGAGCGCATTTCGCCCCTGCGGTCAGGATGGATCTCACCTGATTCGTTACCGCCAAGGCCAACCCGGATTACACTCAGCGTCCAAAGCCTGAAGCGATGCTGGATGCGATTCGCGGCTGACCCGTTCAACGGCCGCCCGCCCCGGCGGCCTGTGCTTTCAAGGAGTGTGCAATGACTCGACGTACCTTTCTCATTACCGGTGCCAGCAAAGGCATCGGTCGGGCAGTGGCCGAACATCTGGACCGTGCGGGGCATCGGGTGGTCGGGATTGCCCGGACCCCGGACCTGTCGTTCCCCGGCATTCTGTTTCCGCTGGATTTGAGCGACAGGGCGCTGACCCAGGAAGTGCTGGCGGATCTGTCCAGGACGTATGAATTTGATGGGCTGGTCAACAATGTCGGTCTGGTCCGCCCCCAAGTGTTGGGCGAAATCGACCTCGACACCTTTGATGACGTGATGCGGGTCAACCTGCATTCGGCGTTGCAGGCCACTCAGGCGTTGCTGCCAAATATGCGCGCCAAGGGCTGGGGTCGAGTGGTCAATATTTCCAGTCTGACTGTACTCGGCATCACCCAGCGCACGGCCTACGCGGCGGCCAAGGCGGCGTTGATCAGCTTCACCCGCTCCTGGGCGCTGGAACTGGCGCAAACCGGCGTGACCGTAAATGCCGTGGCGCCGGGGCCGACCGAGACCGAGCTGTTTCGCGCCAACAACCCGCCGGGCAGCGAAGGTGAAGCTCGGTATCTGGCGGGTGTGCCGATGGGACGACTGGGGCAGCCACACGAGATCGCGGCGGCCATTGCGTTTTTGTTGTCCGAGCAAAGCGGGTTTATCACCGGGCAGACCTTGTTTGTCGACGGCGGCTCCTCCATAGGCAAAGCCGCGTTCTGACTCGCCCCACTGGGGTCTCGACAGTGTTTAGAATCGCAAAAAGGACTTGAGATGGACCGCCTCGGCGCAATGGAAACCTTCGTCTACGTGGTGGAAACCGGCTCGTTTTCCGCCGCCGCCCGGCGCCTGAATATCGGCCAGCCCGCCGTGTCGAAAACCATTGCGCAACTGGAGTCGCGTCTCGCGGTTCGACTGCTGTTGCGCTCGACTCGCGGCCTGACGCCCACCGAAGCCGGGCTGGCCTTTTTCGAACGCGCCAAGCGCGCCATCGAAGAAGCCAATGAGGCCGACAACGCAGCACGCGGCGCCGCCAGCGGTCTGACCGGCAACCTGCGGATCTGTGCTGCCGTGACCTTCGGCCGACTGCACATCGTTCCGCACCTCGGGCCGTTTCTCGATCAGAACCCGGACCTGAACATCGACCTGATGCTCGATGACCGCAACGTCAATCTGGTCGAGGAAGGCATCGACATCGCCCTGCGCATGGGCACCCTGAGCGACTCCGGCCTCACCGCTCGTAAAATTGCCGAATGCCGGCGCGTCGTGCTGGGCACCCCCGCCTATTTCGAAAAACACGGCGAGCCCACTTGCCCGACCGACCTGAGCAACCACCAGGCAATCGCCTACACCTTGGGTGGCGGTGGCAACTGGCAGTTCTGCAACGGAACAGATGAGCAGTCAGTCATCATCAGCGGGCGAATCCGCGTCAACGCCGCCGAAGGCCTGCGTGCAGCCGTGCTCGCCCATCAAGGGCTGACCCTGGCGTCGGAATGGATGTTTGCGCCGGAACTGGCCAACGGTGCGGTCAGGGAAGTGATGAAGGAGTGGGCCCTGCCGAATCAGGACCTGTGGGCGGTATTTCCCACCGGCAGAATGGCCAGCGCGAAGGCTCGGGCGTTTGTGGAGTTTGTGCAGGGGTTGATGGCCAAGGAGACCTGAATCACTGGGGATCCTTGCAAACCCCAGACAGCAAAACGGCGATCCGAAGATCGCCGTTTCTGTTTATTCCCCGAATTGCCGCCCCAACCCACCTGGCACACCATGGATATTGGTCTCTTCCCATGGCCCGTCCGGGCTGATCGACCGGCTCCAGCCGTTGTTCCAGCGGTAGTAGGTGCGCTGGCGGTAGAAGGTGTTGGGCTGGTCATCAAGCACGTACACGCCAAGCTTGGCATCCCAATGGCTGTTGCCACCCGGTGGGGGCGCGAAGCTGGCGGAGGTGCGTGGCAAAGGTTTGGCGGGCTTGGCCGGAATGCTCGGCTTGCTCGGTGTCGGTGTGGGGGACGGCGTCGGACGCGGCTGCGACGGCGGGATCGGTGGCAGCCGCTCAGGCGGCTGCGGTTGGACCACACAAGCGCTTAACCCCAAAACCATACTGAGCAGGGTGATACGAGCGATGGTGGTCATAGTGGCGTTTCCTGTCATTTATCCGGGCTGTCGATGGTCAGTTTTTGCGCTGCGGTGGTGCTGCTGGCCAGGGGCTGGCTGCGACCGATCCATTCGCCGGCAGTCGGTTGGCCGGCGCGGGAGACGCGCGCAACCAGTTGGACTTCAGGGAAGTTCGACAGTTTCAACTGCGGCATCATTGCGTCGGCATCGCCCAGTTCGACGGTGGCCGGCAGATCGGCCACGGTCAGGCGTTTGGCGGCCAACGGGGCCGGTGGACCTGAGGTGGCGCGGGCGAAGATGAACACGCTGTCGCCGGGCTGGACCTTGGCTTTGAGCTCAGGTGCCAGATCGACGGTGACCTTAAGCTTCGCTGCCGCTTTGGCCACTGGTGCCTGGGCGACTTTGCCGCCGCTGGCTTCGAGTTTCTCGGTGGCTCGCGTGATCCCGCCTTGCAGCGCGGCACGGGAACTGTCCTCCGGCGGCAGTTGCGCCAACAGGCGATTCCAGTAGTCGATGGCGTCCTGATACCGCTGGCTTTCAAACGCCGCGATGCCCAGCAGGCCAAGGCTGGTGACTTCTTTCGGATCGGCTTTCAGCGCTTCGTCAGTCAACGCCTGAATTTTGTCCGACCACTTTTTGCCATCGGCGAAGTACTGGGCCTGGGCCCATTGGCCGAGCAGTTCCGGCTGACGACCGGCCAGGTTCACCGTGCGCTCGAAGATCTTCGCCGCGTCTCCCGGACGGTCCTGAGCCATGTAGGTGCGACCGAGGAAGTACAAGCCTTCAGCCGAATCCGGCTGTGCCGCGACCGCGCGCTCCAGACGCTGGGTCATCTCTTCCATCGACTGCGGCGCCTGGGCGAATTCGCGAGTCAGTTCAACCTTGTCGCTGGCACCGTAATGCAGGTACAAGCCAAGCCCAAGGACCGGCACCAGAATCGCCGCCAGCAAGGGCAACGGTTTGCCCAGGCGCGCCACGCGCGGTGCCTCGACGCCTTCGGTGTCGGCGAGCAACTCACGGGCAGCTTCGGCGCGACCGGTTTCCAGTTGCGCCGCGTTGAGCACGCCCTCCTCCTGCTCGGTTTGCAGCTCAGCCACGCGCTCCTGATACAGCGCAACGTTCAGGGCAGTACGATCCTCTTCAAGCTGTGCACGACGGCCACGCAAAACGGGGATCAGCAGAAAACTCAGGGCAACCAGAAGCAGCAGACCTGCAGCGAGCCAGAAATCAATCATTCTTGGTTTTATCCAACAGGTGGTCGAGGCGCTCACGCTCCTCGGCAGAGAGCTCATCCTTGGTGTCAGCGCGCTGCACGCGACGACGGCGGACGATCACGGCGATGATCACAAAACCGCCCAGCAACAGGCCGGCGGGGCCGAACCAGAGCAGAGCGGTCTTGGCGTTCAGAGCGGGTTTGTAGCGGACGAAATCACCGTAGCGATCAACCATGAAGTCGATGATCTGCTGATTGTCCTTGCCCTCGCCCAACATGCGGAAAATCTCTTTGCGCAGGTCGGCGGCGATCGGTGCGTTGGAATCGGCGATGTCCTGGTTCTGGCACTTGGGGCAACGCAGCTCTTTGGTCAGCTCGCGAAAACGCTCGCGATCGCCTTCTTTGGCGAACTCGTAGGTGTCGATGGCGGCGTGGGCAACACCGGCCATGCTCAAACCCAATACAAGGGCGGCTATCCAGCGCTTCATGGCTTGGCCTCATCGACCAGCGCCTGATACCTGGCCGCCAGTTTTTCGCGCCAGACCTGTTCGTCGATCACCCCGACGAACTTGTCGCGGATGATGCCTTTGGCGTCGATGAAAAAGGTTTCCGGGGCGCCGTAGACACCGAGGTTCAGGCCCAGCGAGCCGTCCGCGTCACTGATCCCCAACTGGTACGGATTGTGGAATTCCACCAGCCACTTCTTAGCGTCGGCGTTGACGTCCTTGTAGTTGATGCCATAAATCGTTACGCCCTGCTGGGCCAGCTTGTTCAATACCGGATGCTCGACCTTGCAGGCGATGCACCAGGTGGCCCAGACGTTGACCAGCGCCGGTTTACCGAGAATGTCGGCCTTGGTCAGGGTCTTGTCGCCTTCCACGGTCGGCAGGGAAAACGCCGGGAACGGCTTGCCGATCATCGCCGAAGGCAACTCGGCCGGGTCCAGGTACAACCCGCGGTACAGGAAAACAGCCACCACCAGAAAAATCGCCAGTGGCAACAGCATTAACCAACGTCTCATGCAGTGGCTCCCGACATACCGAGTGCTTCCCGCACGCGGCTTTTTACCTTGACCCGATAACGGCGATCCAGCGCCGCCAGCAACCCGCCGAAACCTGTCAGCAGCCCGCCGAACCAGATCCAGCGCACGAACGGCTTGACGTGCACGCGCACGGCCCAGGCGCCATCGCCCAGCGGTTCGCCAAGGGCGACGTAAATGTCACGGGTGAAACCGGCGTCGATCCCGGCTTCGGTCATTACCGAGTTCTGCACGGTGTACAGGCGTTTTTCCGGGTGCAACACGCTGACTTCCTTGCCGCCCTTGATCACCCGGACGGTGCCCTTGTCGGAGGTGAAGTTCGGGCCTTCGTAGTGCTTGGCGCCTTCGAACACGAAGTGATAACCGGCCAGGTCCATGGACTCGCCCGGCGCCAGGCGCAAATCGCGTTCGGCACTGTTCTGGCTCGACAGCACGACGCCAAGGGCGCACACGGCGATGCCCAAGTGCGCGATCTGCATGCCCCAGTAGCTGCGGGTCAGGGTCGGCAGGCCTTTGATCAGGCCTTTGTGGCGGGTCTTGTCGAGGATGTCGCGCACACCGGCCAACAGCACCCAGGCCGCGAGCATGAACGTGGCGAGCACCGCCCAGTTGAAATCGCCATAAGCGACGCCGGCCACCACAGCTAACGCGGCACTGCCAAGCAACACCGGGGTCAGCATGCTCATCAGCCATTTGACCGGGGTGTCTTTCCAGCGCACCAGCATGCCGACGGCCATCACCATCATCAGCAACGCCATCAACGGAATGAACAGCGCGTTGAAGTATGGCGGGCCGACGGACAGCTTGGCGCCGGTCATCGCATCGAGAATCAGCGGATACAAGGTGCCCAGCAGAATCATCGACGCCGCCACCACCAGCACCAAGTTGTTGCCCAGCAGCAGGGTTTCCCGGGACCACAGGTTGAAGCCGACGTGGCTTTTCACCACCGGGGCGCGCAGGGCGAACAGCGTCAGCGAACCGCCGACCACGAACAGCAGGAAAATCAGGATGAACACACCGCGCTCCGGGTCGGAGGCAAAGGCGTGAACCGAGGTCAGCACGCCGGAACGTACCAGGAACGTACCGAGCAAGCTCAACGAGAACGCGGCAATGGCCAGCAACACGGTCCAGCTTTTGAACACGCCACGTTTTTCCGTGACCGCCAACGAGTGAATCAGCGCCGTACCGACCAGCCAAGGCATGAACGAGGCGTTTTCCACCGGGTCCCAGAACCACCAGCCGCCCCAGCCGAGTTCGTAGTAGGCCCACCACGAACCCAGGGTGATGCCGATCCCGAGGAAAGCCCAGGCAACGATGGTCCATGGACGCGACCAGCGCGCCCACGCCGCATCAAGACGACCGCCCATCAGCGCCGCGATGGCGAAGGCGAAGGCCACGGAGAAACCGACGTAACCCATGTACAGCATCGGTGGGTGAACGATCAGGCCAATGTCTTGCAGCAACGGATTGAGGTCGGCGCCATCGCTGGGCACTTGCGGCAGGATGCGCTTGAACGGGTTGGACGTGAGGATCAGGAACAGCAGGAAACCGGTGCTGATCATGCCCATCACCGCCAGCACCCGGGCCAGCATCACTTGCGGCAACTGCCGGGAGAATACCGACACCGCAAAGGTCCAGCCGCCGAGGATCAAGGCCCAGAGCAGCAGCGAACCTTCGTGAGCGCCCCACACCGCGCTGAACTTGTAGTACCACGGCAAGGCGCTGTTGGAGTTGCTGGCCACGTAGGCGACGGAAAAGTCATCAGCCATGAACGCGTAGGTCAGGCAACCGAAGGCGAATAGCAAAAAGGCGAACTGGCCCCAGGCCGCTGGTTGCGCGAGGCTCATCCACAAACGATCACCGCGCCAGGCGCCGAGCAACGGCACGATGGCCTGGACCAGCGCGAAACACAGCGCCAGGATCATGGCCAGGTGGCCGAGTTCAGGGATAAACAGTGCGGATGTCATCGATCAACCCTCCTTCACGGGCGTTGGAGCAGATTGACCGCTGTCTTTCAAAGCCTTGGTCACTTCCGGCGGCATGTACTTTTCATCGTGCTTGGCCAGCACTTCGTCGGCCACCACCACGCCGTCGGCGTTCAGTTTGCCCAGCGCCACGATGCCTTGCCCTTCACGGAACAGGTCCGGGAGGATGCCGCGGTAGCTGATGGTCACGGACTTGTTGAAGTCGGTGACGATGAATTTCACGTCCAGCGAATCGCCGGAACGTTGCAGCGAGCCCTTCTCGACCATACCACCGGCGCGGATGCGCGTGTCTTGCGGGGCTTCGCCGTTGGCGATCTGGGTCGGGGTGTAAAACAGATTGATGTTCTGCTGCAGGGCGCTCAGGGCCAGGCCGACGGCAGCGCCGACACCCACCAGGATCGCGAGAATGATGATAAGACGCTTTTTGCGCAGCGGATTCACTTGCCGTTCTCCCGGCGCAAACGACGCGCCTCTTGTTGCAGATACCGCTTGCGGGCCAGGATCGGCGCCGCCACGTTGAGGATCAGCACCGCCAGGCAGATGCCATAGGCTGACCAGACATACAGGGCGTGATGGCCCATGGCGAGGAAGTCGCCGAATGAAGCAAAACTCATCGAACGGCCTCCAGACTGTTCTGCACTTCAGCTTTCACCCAACTGGCCCGGGCTTCGCGCTTGAGCACTTCAAGGCGCATGCGCAGCAACAGCACCGCGCCGAAGAAACAGTAGAAACCCAGCACCGTCAGCAACAATGGCAGCCACATCTCGGCGGGCATCGCCGGTTTTTCGGTGAGGGTGAAGGTCGCACCCTGGTGCAGGGTGTTCCACCACTCCACCGAGTATTTGATGATCGGGATGTTGATTACGCCGACGATCGCCAATACCGCGCAGGCCTTGGCCGCGCTGTCACGATTGCTGATCGCGTTGCCCAGCGCAATGAGACCGAAGTACAGGAACAGCAGAATAAGCATGGACGTAAGTCGCGCATCCCAGACCCACCACGAGCCCCACGTCGGCTTGCCCCAGATCGCGCCGGTGACCAGCGCCACGGCGGTCATCCAGGCACCGATGGGCGCCGCGCATTGCAGGGCGACATCGGCCAGTTTCATTTTCCAGACCAGCCCGACGATGCCGCACACTGCCAGCATGACGTAGACGGACTGCGCCAGCATGGCGGCCGGAACGTGGATATAAATGATGCGAAAGCTGTTGCCTTGCTGGTAGTCAGGCGGCGCGAAGGCCAGGCCCCAAACGACACCGACGCCGATCAGCAGCACTGCGGCAATGCTCAGCCACGGCAGCAATTTGCCACTGATGCCGTAAAACCATTTGGGCGAGCCGAGCTTATGAAACCAGGTCCAGTTCATTACTGTTTCCATCACGGTTGCTCTTCGCTATGAAGAGCCAAAGGGTCTTTACTGATCAAAAAATGACCAGACCTCATTATTCGCCGACGCTGATCTTCAGGCCAGCAGCTATTGCAAACGGTGTCAGGGTTATCGCCAAGGCGGTCAGGCTACCAAGCCACAAGAGATAACCGGTCGCCGGCATGCCCTGCAGGGCCGCCTGCAAGGCGCCACTGCCGAGAATCAACACCGGGATGTACAGCGGCAGAATCAGCAGCGCCAGCAACAGGCCGCCTCGCTTCAATCCCACCGTCAGGGCTGCGCCCACCGCACCGAGCAGGCTCAGCACCGGTGTACCCAGCAATAAAGAAAGCAGCAACACCGGCAGACAGGCGGTTGGCAAACCGAGCATCAATGCCAGCAGTGGAGCGAGCAAAACCAGTGCCAGGCCAGAGAAGGCCCAGTGTGCCAGTACCTTGGCCAAAACCAGAAGAGGCAGGGGGTGCGACGAAAGGACCCACTGTTCCAGCGATCCGTCCTCGAAATCACTGCGGAAGAGCCCGTCCAGCGAGAGCAGGACCGATAAAAGTGCCGCGACCCACACCAGTCCCGGAGACAAGGTTTGCAACAATTGAGACTCGGGACCGACCGCCAACGGGAACAGCGAAACGACGATCGCGAAAAAAACCAGCGGATTGGCCAGCTCAGCCGGACGGCGGAACAGTAGACGGGACTCACGGGCGACCAGCAGGCCGAAAACACTCATACGGCCCACTTCCCCAGATCGATATCGCGATAGCTGGCCGGCATCCGGCTCAGCGTGTGGTGAGTGGTCAGCACCACCATGCCGCCGCGCTCGCAGTGGGCGGCCAGGTGTTCTTCGAGTTGCGCCACGCCTTGTTTATCGAGCGCGGTGAACGGCTCGTCGAGGATCCACAGCGGCGGACTGTCGAGGTACAGGCGCGCCAATGCCACACGGCGTTTCTGCCCGGCGGACAACGTATGGCAGGGAACATCCTCGAAACCGCGCAATCCGACATCGGCCAGCGCTTGCCAGATCGCCTCGTGGGGAGCCGGTTGATGCAGGGCGCAGAGCCAGATCAGGTTCTCCTCCGGCGTCAACAAGTCCTTGATCCCGGCGGCATGACCGATCCACAGCAGGTTGCGCGCCAGTTCAAGGCGCTGATCGTTCAGCGGCTTACCGTTGAGCAGCACTTGACCGGCGGTCGGCTGCATCAGGCCGGATAACAGACGCAAGAGGCTGGTCTTGCCGCTGCCGTTGGGGCCGCTGATTTGCACCATTTCGCCACTGGCCAGTCTCAATTCGAGATTTTCGAAGAGCAGCCGAAGGTCTCGCTCACAAGCAAGGGCAACGGTTTGCAGGACAGGACTGGTCAAGAGATCACGGGCCTTTTGCGGTTCAAGTCGGCGGCGGAGCGGCCGCTAAAGAGATGCAGCATAGATGCATTGGCGGCCTGTTCTAGAGAGCTGCGTCAAACAAATGCAATGTTTTCGCCACTCCCCGAAGGACGGGCGGCATTATACATGCCATACCCTACTCTAAAGAGTGCATTTTCCTCAGGTTGTGACCGCGTATGACAGGCGAAATGAACATCCTCCCGGTACCGCAGACCACGCCCGCGACTTCGCGGCCGCTGGTAGTGAGCGGCGATCTGCTCAAGCTGCTGTCGCCGTTGGAGGGCCTGATCACCCCCGGCCAGACCGCCAAGGCTGAAGTGCTGTCGCTCAAGCAGGCGGATCAGACCTTTCAACTGTTGCTTAAAGTCACCCTCGACAGCGGCCGCCAGACCACGGTCCAGGCCACCAGCACCCAGCCGCTGCCCCAAGGCACCAGTCTGGCGATCACCCAACCGTCAGCGGGCAATCTGGCGATCACGGTGCAACAGGCCATTGCTTCCAGCGTCGCCACCCTCACCCGCATCGACACCGCGCAATTGCCGGTCGGGACGTTGTTGCAGGGCAAAGTACTGACCTCGCAAGTGCTGCCGCAGGTGCCGGGCCAGCCGACGGTGTTTCGTTCGATGGTGAGCCTGCTCAACACCGCGTTGAGCGGCAGCACGCTGAGCATCGACAGTCCGACGCCGCTGCGCATCGGCACGCTGTTGAGTGCCTTGGTGCAGGACACGCAAACGCTGAGGTTCGTGCCGTTGAGCAACCGTCAGGAGCAACTGGCGATCACCCAGCAATTGGTCAGTCAGCAGAGCCGCCAAGGCTCGCTGGATGGTTTGATCAAGCTGCTGCAAAACCTGCCTCCGTCGGATCAGACCTCCAGCGACCTGCGGGCCGCGGTGGAAAAACTGCTGGCCGGTTTACCGGACGTTCAGCAACTGAGTACGTCAAAAGGCCTCGCTCAGGCGCTGGCCAATAGCGGGCTATTCCTCGAAGCGAAATTGCTGACCGGGCAAAATCCGACACTGGCGCCCGACATGAAAGGCGATCTGCTCAAGCTGATTGCGCAATTGACGCCAGGGCTGCCGGCCAACACTAATCTCAATGCGATCATTGCCGCCAACACGCTGGTCCAGTCCATGCCGAGTTTCGTGCGCAGCGCCCTGGGCATGCTCGGCCAGGTCAGCGCCAAGCCGTTGCCGACCAGTTTCCCGCTGCCCGAACGGCTGCTGCAAAGCCAGGACGGTGAAAACGATCTGGAGCATTTGCTGCGTCTGGCTGCGGCGGCGGTTTCGCGCCTGCAAAGCCATCAGTTGTCGAGTCTTGAGCAGACCGGCGTCACTGACGATGGCCGCCTGCTCAGCACCTGGCAGCTGGAAATTCCGATGCGCAATTTGCAGGACATCGTGCCGCTGCAGGTCAAGTTCCAGCGCGAAGAAGCGCCGGAGAAAGAACAACCCCACGAACGTCGAGACGAACGCGAACCGAAGCAGCAACTGTGGCGCGTGGACCTGGCGTTCGACATGGAACCGTTGGGCCCATTGCAGATTCAGGCGCAGCTGATCAAGGGCAGCCTGTCCAGCCAGCTCTGGGCCGAACGGCCGTACACCGCCAGCCTGATCGAAAGCAATCTGGCTGCACTGCGCCAGCGCTTGCTGGACTCCGGGCTGAACGTCGGCGATCTGGATTGCCACCTCGGTACACCGCCACAAGGCCCACAAACCCGCCTCGAACAACGCTGGGTCGACGAAACCGCATGAGAAACCCCAACACCCCACGCCAGGCCATCGCCCTCAAATACGACGGCACCCACGCCCCTACCCTCACGGCCAAAGGCGACGAAGCACTGGCCGAAGCCATTCTGAAGCTTGCCCGTGATTATGAAGTGCCCATCTATGAAAACGCCGAACTGGTGAAGCTGCTGGCGCGGATGGAACTGGGGGAAAGTATTCCGGAAGAGTTGTACCGCACGATTGCCGAGATTATTGCGTTTGCGTGGAATTTGAAGGGTAAGTTTCCGGCGGGGCATGATCCGGAGGCGACCATGGTTGAGAAGGACATCACTGATCGCGGTGACGACTACTGATCGTTCCCACGCTCTAAGTGGGAATGCAGCCCGTGACGCTCTGCGTCACATTCAACAGCGGAATGCGGAGCGTCCCCAGAGATCGTTCCCACGCGGGGAACGATCTTTGGCAGGCGTCAGTTCTTGTGAAGCTTGCGCATCAACTCCGCCTCAGCCTGGGTCAACCCGCAAGACTGAGTCAGTTCATCAACAGTAGCCCCCATGCCGACCAGGCGCGCCGCCTGGGCAAACGACAGGCTCGACGGATCGCGCTGTTCCAGCTGCGCCAGTTTGTCCGGCAAGGGACTGACGACGGCGCGCAGTTCGTGCAGGTCTTCACCCATGCGCACGTTGCCGCTTTGATAGTCGTCGACGCGTTTGGCCAGGTCCTTGATGCGCTGATCGCGCAGCGCATCACCCTGGGCCTGTTGCGCGGCAATTTGCCGTTGAGCGCGAATGTACGCCAGAAACATTGCCAGCGTGCCTGCCCAGAAAAGGAACAGGACAATGACCGCTACCTCAAGAATCAATCAGATGTTCTCCAGGTCCGACCATTCTTCTTCGCTCATCATCTTGTCCAGTTCGACCAGGATCAGCAGTTCATTGTTCTTGTTGCACACGCCTTGAATGAACTTGGCGGACTCTTCGTTACCGACGTTTGGCGCGGTTTCGATTTCCGACTGACGCAGGTAAACCACTTCGGCCACGCTGTCGACCATGATCCCGACCACTTGCTTGTCGGCTTCGATGATGACGATACGGGTGTTGTCGCTGATCTCGGCATTCATCAGGCCGAAGCGCTGACGGGTGTCGATCACGGTGACCACGTTGCCGCGCAGGTTGATAATGCCCAGCACGTAGCTCGGGGCACCCGGGACCGGGGCGATTTCGGTGTAACGCAGGACTTCCTGAACGCGCATCACGTTGATGCCGTAGGTTTCATTGTCCAGTTTGAAGGTTACCCATTGCAGGATCGGATCTTCGGAACCTTTTGCATTCGTCGCTTGACTACTCATACCCTGACCCCTCGAAAAACCGCTTCTAGCGGTGTGTGTTCTGTGTGGCGGCATTCAACAATGCCGTCGCATACTTGTTATGTCGGCAGCTATGTCGGTTTGTGTAGCGGCTTGCTGCCGCCCATGTGCTTTGCCCCGCCGCTGGCGATCAACTCGGCCAGGGCGGAAACGTCCAGCAGCGCACACATGTGCTCAATCACCGTGCCGGCGAGCCATGGCCGCTGACCTCGATGACTTCTCCATTTGATTTCGTTCGGGTCCAGGCGCAACGAGCGGCTGACCTGATGCACCGCCAGCCCCCACTCGTAGCCCTGAACCGAAATGACGTATTGCAGGCCCTGACGGAAATCGTCGCGGTAGCGGTCGGGCATGACCCAGCGCGCGGTGTCCAGGACTTTCAGGTTGCCGGCCTGACTCGGCAGGATCCCGAGGAACCATTCGGGCTGGCCAAACAGCGGCGTCAGCTCGTGACCGGCCAGCGAATAAATCGAGCCCAGGCACACCAGCGGCACCGCCAGGGTCAACCCGGCGACATCGAACAGCAGGCATTCGAACGGCTCGGCGGCCCACGCCGGGCGACCGTCGGTTTCCACCGGTGGCGGCGTGTTGCTCGGCGGCAGATGGACTTCGACCAGCGGCGGCACCAGGGTTTGCAGCAACGGTGCGAGGGTCGAGACCGGCGCCAGGATCGGTGCCGGCGCATCTTCGATCACCACCGGGGCTTTTGCGACCGCAGCGACCACTGGCGCGACAACAGGTGCAGCTGCCACAACGGACTTCTGCGCATCACGCGCCTGCTCTTCAAGCACGGCGGCCTGGAACTCGTCCAGCGCAGCCTCAACCTCTACCGCTTCAACAACCTCGATGACTTCAGCCACCGCTTCCACTTCCAGCGGCAACTCTTCAGTCGCTTCCATCAGCAGGCTGTCCAGATAAGACTGGAGCGCCAGTTGCGGACGCGAGGTGATTTTCACCGGCCGATTCATCTCAGGCCACCTGCGGGACAAGTTGTGCCGCCAGCAAATGCTTGAGCAAGGCGCGATAAGCGAGAACCCCACGGCTCTTGCCGTCGAATTGCGAAGGCGTCAGCCCGGCCCGGCTCGCATCCCGCAGGCGCGTGTCGATCGGGATGTAGCCTTGCCAGATTTCTTCCGGGTATTTGTCGCGCAGCACGCGAAGGGTCCCGAGGGACGCTTGGGTGCGGCGGTCGAACAAGGTTGGAATGATGGAGAACGGCAACGCCACTTTGCGTGAGCGGTTGATCATCGCCAGTGTATTGACCATGCGCTCCAGACCTTTGACGGCCAGGTGCTCGGTCTGCACCGGAATCACTAATTGCTGGCTCGCCGCCAAGGCATTGACCATCAGTACGCCGAGCAACGGCGGGCTGTCGATCACGGCGTAATCGAAGTCCTGCCACAGTTGCGCCAGGCTCTTGGCAATCACCAGGCCCAAACCACTCTGGCCCGGCGACTGACGTTCAAGCGTGGCCAGAGCGGTGCTCGACGGCAACAACGAGATGCGTTCGTCGCTGGTCGGCAACAGCAACTGCCCGGGCAAGCCTTGCGGCACGCTGCCCTTGTGCAGGAACAGGTCGTAGCTGCTGTGCTCCAGGCTGTCGGGATCGTAGCCGAAGTAGCTGGTCATCGAGCCGTGCGGATCGAGATCGACCACGACCACGCGCTTGCCCGCCTCGGCCAGCAAGCCGGCTAAAGCGATAGAGGAAGTGGTTTTACCAACACCACCCTTTTGATTGGCAACGGCCCAGACTCTCATTCGGATTGTTCCTCCCGGTCGATATGCTCGACCGAGAAATAGCTCAACGTGTTAATGCAGGTGACGGAGAATTGACGGCGCTCTCTCGTACCGGCGACTTGACCGGGGTCGGTGCAGTTTGTGTGCCAGCACGCTTCAACGCGGCATCCGGTTGCGCATGGGCGGTCCCGGTGCCGGTGAGGCTGCGACGTACATCAAGATTTCGCGACACGACCAGCACCACGCGACGGTTACGCGCCCTGCCCTCAGCGGTGGCGTTGTTGGCCACCGGCTGGAACTCGCCGTAACCCACCGACGCCAGGCGGCCAGGGTTTACGCCCTGCATCGCCAGCATGCGCACGATGCTCGCCGAACGGGCCGAAGACAGCTCCCAGTTGGTCGGGTATTGCGCGGTGCGGATCGGCTGATCGTCGGTGAAGCCTTCGACATGGATCGGGTTGTCGAACGGCTTGAGGATTGCGGCCACCTTGTCGATGATGTTGAACGCCATGTCACTGGGCATCGCATCGCCGCTGCCGAACAACAGGCTGGAATTGAGCTCGATCTCGACCCACAGCTCGTTGCCGCGCACGGTCATCTGATTGGACTTGATCAAGTCGCCGAATGCCGCGCTGATGTCATCGGCAATGCTTTTCAATGGATCACTGGCACCGGCAACGCCGGCATCGACCTGCTCGCTGTCCTTGACCAGGGGCTTGGCCGGGGTCACGGTCTTCGGCCGCTCTTCACCGATCGGGATCGGCTTGAGGGCGCGATCGCTGTCGGTAAACACCCCGATCAGCGCCTCGGAAATGACTTTGTACTTGCCCTCGTTGATCGACGAGATCGAGTACATGACCACGAAGAATGCGAACAGCAACGTGATGAAGTCGGCGTAGGAAACGAGCCAGCGTTCGTGATTGACGTGTTCTTCAGGTTGCCGACGACGAGCCATAGTCCGTTACTCCCATCAATCCATGAAGCCCTGAAGCTTCAACTCAATAGAGCGAGGGTTTTCACCTTCGGCGATCGACAGGATTCCTTCCAGCAACATTTCGCGATAACGCGACTGGCGCAAGGCAACGGACTTGAGCTTGGCGGCAATCGGCAGCAACACCAGGTTGGCACTGGCCACACCGTAGATGGTGGCGACGAAGGCGACGGCGATGCCGCTGCCCAGTTGCGTCGGATCGGCCAGATTGCCCATGACATGGATCAGGCCCATTACCGCACCGATGATGCCAATGGTCGGCGCGTAGCCGCCCATGCTTTCAAAGACTTTGGCCGCTTCGATGTCGCGGGCTTCCTGGGTGTAGAAATCCACTTCCAGAATGCTGCGAATCGCTTCCGGCTCGGCGCCGTCGACCAGCAGTTGCAGACCTTTGCGCGAGTAGCTGTCAGGTTCGGCATCGGCCACCCCTTCCAGACCGAGCAGGCCTTCCTTGCGCGCGGTCAGGCTCCAGTTGACGACGCGGTCGACGCCACCGGCCAGGTCAACGCGAGGCGGAAACAGAATCCAGCCAATGATTTGCATGGCACGCTTGAAGGCGCTCATCGGTGATTGCAGCAATGCCGCGCCGATAGTCCCACCGAGTACGATCAGCGCCGCCGGGCCGTTGGCCAATGCGCCGAGATGACCGCCTTCAAGGTAGTTGCCGCCAATGATGGCGACAAACGCCAAGATGATCCCGATAAGGCTTAAAACATCCATCAGATACACGCCTCGACCAAGTGCCTGCCAATATCGTCCAGACCGTAGATCGCGTCGGCGAGGTCGGCTTTGACGATGGCCATCGGCATGCCGTAGATCACGCAGCTGGCTTCATCCTGAGCCCAGATCGCGCTACCGCCCTGCTTGAGCAGGCGCGCGCCTTCACGACCGTCGGCGCCCATGCCGGTCAGTACGACCGCCAGAACTTTGTCGCCGTAGGACTTGGCTGCCGAACCGAAGGTGATGTCCACGCACGGTTTGTAGTTCAGACGCTCGTCGCCCGGCAGGATTTTCACCGCGCCACGGCCGTCGATCATCATTTGCTTGCCACCCGGCGCCAGCAGCGCCAGGCCCGGACGCAGAATGTCGCCATCCTCCGCTTCCTTGACGCTGATGCGGCAGAGCTTGTCCAGACGTTCGGCGAAGGCCTTGGTGAAGGCCGCCGGCATGTGCTGGATCAACACGATCGGCGCCGGGAAGTTGGCCGGCAACTGGGTCAACACCCGTTGCAGGGCAACCGGACCGCCCGTGGACGTACCGATAGCCACCAGTTTGTAGGCTTTGCGTTTTGGTGCAGGCGACGACTGCCCGGACGATGCCGGGGACGATGCCGGGGCGTAGCTACGCGCCGGAATTGGTGCCGGAGCCGGACGCGCAGGCGTGCTGCTGCCGTAACTGCTGACGCTCGAAGGCGCAGGCGTCGGGGCTGGCGCGGCGACCGGGGCCGGTGCGCTGTAGGTGCTGGCACGACGGTTACTGCGCGAGATGCTGAGAATCTTCTCGCACAGCAGTTGCTTGACCTTCTCCGGGTTACGGGAGATGTCTTCGAAATTCTTCGGCAGGAAATCCACCGCGCCGGCGTCCAGCGCGTCGAGGGTTACCCGAGCGCCTTCGTGGGTCAGCGAGGAGAACATCAACACCGGGGTCGGGCAACGCTGCATGATGTGCCGCACTGCCGTGATGCCATCCATCATCGGCATCTCGTAGTCCATGGTGATCACGTCTGGCTTGAGGGCCAGCGCCTGATCAATCGCCTCTTTTCCGTTGGTCGCCGTACCGACGACCTGGATATTCAGATCCGCTGAAAGAATTTCCGAGACGCGGCGGCGGAAAAACCCCGAATCGTCCACCACCAGGACTTTGACTGCCATAAACACTCCGTTAGGACGGAGCGAGGCTTAGTCGCCCCGCTCCACCAGAATCAAATACGCCGTGCGGCGTAACGCTTGAGCATGCTCGGAACATCGAGAATCAGCGCGATGCGACCGTCACCGGTAATGGTGGCGCCCGACATGCCCGGGGTTCCCTGGAGCATTTTGCCCAATGGCTTGATGACCACTTCTTCCTGGCCCACCAGCTGGTCGACGACGAAGCCGATCCGCTGAGTACCCACCGAAAGGATCACCACGTGGCCTTCGCGCTGCTCTTCGTGAGCGGCGGAGCTGACCAGCCAGCGCTTGAGGTAGAACAATGGCAGTGCCTTGTCCCGCACGATCACCACTTCCTGGCCGTCCACCACGTTGGTGCGCGACAGGTCGAGGTGGAAGATTTCGTTGACGTTCACCAGCGGGAACGCGAACGCCTGGTTGCCGAGCATGACCATCAGCGTCGGCATGATCGCCAGGGTCAACGGGACCTTGATGACGATCTTCGAGCCTTTGCCCTTGGTCGAATAAATATTGATGGTGCCGTTGAGCTGGGCGATTTTGGTTTTCACCACGTCCATGCCCACGCCGCGTCCGGAGACATCGGAAATTTCGGTCTTGGTCGAAAAACCCGGCGCAAAGATCAGGTTGAAGCAGTCGGACTCGCTGAGGCGATCCGCGGCATCCTTGTCCATCAGCCCTTTCTTCACGGCAATACCGCGCAGAACATCGGCGTCCATGCCCTTGCCGTCATCGGAGATGGACAGCAGGATGTGGTCGCCTTCCTGTTCTGCGGACAGGATCACCTTGCCGCTGCGAGGTTTGCCCATCGCTTCGCGCTCGGCCGGCTCTTCAATGCCGTGGTCGACCGAGTTGCGCACCAAGTGGACCAGCGGGTCGGCCAGGGCCTCGACGAGGTTCTTGTCGAGGTCGGTTTCTTCGCCGACCAACTCCAGGTTGATCTCTTTCTTGAGCTGGCGAGCCAGATCGCGAACCAGGCGCGGGAAGCGCCCGAAAACTTTCTTGATCGGTTGCATCCGGGTCTTCATGACCGCGGTCTGCAGGTCGGCCGTGACCACGTCGAGGTTCGACACAGCCTTGGACATGGCTTCGTCGCCGCTGTTGAGGCCCAGACGGACCAAGCGGTTACGCACCAATACCAGTTCGCCGACCATGTTCATGATTTCGTCGAGACGCGCGGTATCAACCCGCACGGTGGTCTCGGCTTCACTGGCCGGTTTTTCCGGTGGCGGCGCGGACGGTGTGCGGGCTGGAGCCGGTGCAGCGGCAGCCGCCGGTTTCGGCGCTTCAGCTTTCGGCTCGGCCGCCTTGGCAACCGGTTTCGGTGCAGCAGCCTTGGCGGCTGGAGCAGCCACCGCAGCACCTGTGCCGACTTCAGTGAATTTGCCTTTGCCATGCAATTCGTCGAGCAGCGATTCGAACTCGTGATCGGAGATCAGATCACCACCGGCCGCTTTCGCGGTTGGCGCAGCCGAAGCGGGTACGGCGGCAATGGCCGACTCCAGCGCGTCCACCGCAAAGTTGCCCTTGCCGTGCAACTGGTCGAGCAGTGCTTCGAATTCGTCGTCAGTAATATCAGAGCTGTCGCCGGCCGCTTTCGGAGCAGCCGGTGCAGTGGGCGGTGCCACCGCGTCGACGGCGAACTGGCCTTTGCCATGCAGTTGATCGAGCAACGACTCGAACTCGGCATCGGTGATTTCGTCGCCGGCCGCCGAATCGGCAGCCGCCACTGGAGCAACCGCCGGCGCTTCGGCTTGAGCCTTGACGGCGTTCAGCGAGTCCAGCAATTGCTCGAATTCGTTATCAGTGATGTCGCCCGACTCTTCAGCAGCAGGTGCTTCGACCACTTCAGCAACCGGTGCAGATTCATCAGCCGTTTGCGGCTCGGCCAGACGGGCCAGTGCCGCGAGCAATTCAGGCGTGGCAGCCGTAATCGGGCTGCGTTCGCGGACCTCGGTGAACATGCTGTTCACCGCATCCAGCGCTTCGAGAACCACGTCCATCAGTTCCGAGTCGACGCGACGTTCACCCTTGCGCAGGATGTCGAACACGTTCTCGGCGATGTGACAGCACTCCACCAGCTCGTTGAGCTGGAGGAAGCCGGCGCCCCCTTTTACAGTGTGAAAACCGCGAAAAATTGCATTGAGCAAGTCCGCATCATCCGGTCGGCTTTCAAGCTCGACCAGCTGTTCGGACAGTTGCTCTAGAATCTCGCCGGCCTCAACCAGGAAATCCTGAAGGATCTCTTCATCGGCGCCGAAGCTCATTAAGGGGGTGCTCCTGAGGTCTAAAAACCTAAAAAACCTAAAATGCTAAAACTCTAAAATCCTAGGCTGGATAACAAATCGTCCACATCGTCCTGACCGGACACAACGTCTTCTCTTTTATCGGCATGAATCTGCGGACCTTCACCCTGAGAGAGATGTTTTTGCGGATCTTTTTCAGCGAGCATCGCTTCACGGTCATGTTCGATACCCGCAAAGCGGTCTACCTGACTGGCCATGAGCACAAGCTTGAGCAGGTTGCTTTCAACTTCGGTGACCAATTGGGTCACGCGTTTGATCACCTGACCGGTGAGGTCCTGGTAATCCTGGGCCAGCAATATGTCGTTGAGGTTGCTCGACACCGTGCGATTGTCTTCGCTGCTGCGTGTCAGGAAACCGTCGACTCGCCGGGCCAGTTCGCGAAACTCTTCAGCCCCGACTTCGCGACGCATGAAGCGCCCCCAGTCGGCGCTCAATGCCTGAGCTTCATTGCTCAGGCCATTGACCAGCGGCGTGGCGTTTTCCACCAGGTCCATGGTGCGGTTGGCCGCAGCCTCGGTCAGCTTGACCACATACCCCAGGCGCTCGGTGGCGTCCGTGATCTGCGACACTTCCTCGGCTTGCGGCATGTTCGGGTCAATCTGGAAATTGACGATCGCGCTATGCAGCTCGCGAGTGAGCTTGCCCACTTCCTGGTACAGGCCGCGGTCACGGGTCTGATTGAGCTCATGGATCAGTTGCACAGCGTCGCCGAACCTGCCCTTTTCAAGGCTTTCGACCAGTTCGACCGCGTGTTTTTTCAGGGTCGATTCAAAATCGCCCTGTGAAGATTCTTTGTGGTCCATAGCTCCCCCGTGGCGCAGTTTCTCAACCGATGCGTTCGAAAATCTTCTCGATTTTGTCTTTCAACGCCTGGGCCGTGAAGGGTTTCACCACATAGCCGTTTACACCGGCCTGGGCTGCTTCAATGATCTGCTCGCGCTTGGCTTCAGCGGTCACCATCAGCACTGGCAGGTGCTTGAGTTTTTCATCGGCGCGCACGTGACGCAGCAGGTCGATACCGGTCATGCCCGGCATGTTCCAGTCCTTTACCAGAAAGTCGATGCTGCCGCTGTTGAGAACCGGAATGGCGGTAATTCCATCGTCAGCCTCGACGGTGTTGGTGAACCCCAGATCGCGCAGCAGGTTCTTGATGATCCGCCGCATCGTTGAGAAGTCATCAACGATGAGGATTTTCATGTTCTTGTCCAATTCGACCTCCAAGCAGTCTTAAACGCGCCCAGCACCTGGACGCGCCATTTCAATCAATCCGGCAATGCACTCGATGACTGTCTGGAGCACAACAGATCGCGACCGGTGCAGTTCAACACCCCACCGGCCTCGTTCGCAGTGCCCCCACACTGCCTTCAGCGCGCTCGCCACTCCCCCAAACGCCCCCGCAAACGGGCCGCGCACTGGCTATGTAACTGGCTGACCCGCGATTCGCTGACCCCCAGGACCTCACCGATTTCCTTGAGGTTCAGCTCTTCGTCGTAGTACAGCGCCAACACCAGTCGCTCACGCTCCGGCAAATTGGCAATCGCGTCCGCCAGCGCGGCCTGGAAGCGTTCATCTTCCAGATCGCGTGACGGCTCCAGATGTGCACTCGCGCCATCCTCGTGCAGCCCTTCGTGTTCGCCGTCCTGCAACAGATCGTCGAAACTGAATAACCGGCTGCCCAGGGTGTCGTTCAAAATCCCGTAATAATCGTCGAGACTCAATTGGAGTTCGGCCGCAACTTCATGATCTTTAGCGTCACGACCGGTTTTAGCTTCAATCGAGCGAATTGCGTCACTGACCATGCGGGTATTGCGGTGAACCGAGCGTGGCGCCCAGTCACCCTTGCGCACTTCATCGAGCATCGCGCCGCGGATTCGAATGCCCGCGTACGTCTCGAAACTCGCGCCTTTGCTGGCGTCATATTTGGTCGATACTTCCAGCAGGCCGATCATCCCGGCCTGGATCAGGTCTTCAACCTGAACACTGGCCGGCAGACGGGCCAGCAAGTGGTAAGCAATGCGTTTGACCAGTGGCGCGTAACGCTCGATCAGCTCGTACTGCGCGTCACGTGCCGACTTCTTGTAGAGGTTGTAGCCACTGGCTGTCATAGGACGGGTCCTGCGGTCTGTTGCACGAGGCGCTCGACGAAAAACTCCAGGTGCCCACGCGGGTTGGCAGGCAGCGGCCAGGTGTCGACCTTCTGCGCGATGGCCTTGAACGCCAGGGCGCACTTGGAACGCGGGAAGGCTTCGTAGACGGCACGCTGTTTCTGCACGGCCTTGCGCACGCTTTCGTCGTAAGGCACCGCGCCGACGTATTGTAAGGCGACGTCAAGGAAGCGGTCCGTGACCTTGGTCAACTTGGCGAACAGGTTGCGACCTTCCTGCGGGCTCTGGGCCATGTTGGCCAGGACGCGGAAGCGGTTCATGCCGTAATCGCGGTTCAGCAGTTTGATCAGCGCGTAGGCGTCGGTGATCGAGGTCGGCTCGTCGCACACCACCAGCAAGACCTCTTGCGCTGCGCGAACGAAACTGACTACCGAGTCACCAATACCTGCAGCGGTGTCGATCACCAAGACATCGAGGTTGTCGCCGATATCGCTGAAGGCCTGGATCAGGCCGGCGTGCTGAGCCGGGCTCAGATGAACCATGCTCTGTGTGCCGGACGCGGCCGGGACAATGCGAATACCGCCGGGGCCCTGCAACAGAACGTCGCGCAGCTCACAGCGGCCTTCGATCACGTCGGCCAGGGTACGTTTGGGTGTCAGCCCCAAGAGGACGTCGACGTTCGCCAGCCCCAGATCGGCGTCCAGCAGCATGACGCGCCGGCCGAGCTCAGCTAGAGCCAGGGACAAGTTCACTGACACGTTAGTCTTCCCGACGCCACCTTTGCCGCCGGTCACCGCGATCACCTGTACGGGATGCATGCTGCCCATGTTATTTCTTTACCTTGTCTTGCATAGACGGAGGCCACATTACTGGCTGCGCGCTCAATAACTGAACAATGCATGGCAGACCATCGATGTAGGTACAAAAACGGTTCATTAGCACCTCAGCCAACCTGCTTGGTCGGGCTGTGGTAAATATCAGCGAACATGTCAGCCATGGCTTCTTCGCTGGGTTCTTCTTGCATTTGCACGCTGACGGCACGACTGACCAACTGATGACGACGCGGCAGATGCAAATCATCCGGAATACGCGGGCCATCGGTCAGGTAAGCCACCGGCAATTCATGACTGATCGCCAGGCTCAACACCTCGCCCAGACTTGCCGTTTCATCCAGTTTAGTCAGGATGCAGCCAGCGAGCCCGCAGCGCTTGTAACTATGATAAGCGGCCGTTAGAACCTGTTTCTGGCTGGTGGTTGCCAGAACCAGATAATTTTTTGACTTGATGCCCCGTCCGGCCAGGCTTTCGAGCTGCATGCGCAGGGCTGGATCGCTGGCCTGGAGGCCGGCGGTATCGATCAGCACCACGCGCTTGCGCAGCAAGGGGTCCAGCGCCTGCACCAGAGATTGGCCCGGATCGACGTGGGTTACCGACACGTTGAGAATCCGGCCCAGGGTCTTCAATTGTTCCTGAGCACCGATACGGTAGCTGTCCATGCTCACCAGCGCGATGTTTTGCGCGCCGTATTTGAGCACGTAGCGAGCCGCGAGCTTGGCCAGGGTGGTGGTCTTGCCCATGCCGGCAGGGCCGACCATGGCAATCACGCCGCCCTCTTCCAGTGGTTCGACTTCCGGTGTGGCAATCATCCGTGCCAGGTGCGCCAGTAACATGCGCCAGGCCTGACGGGGTTCGTCAATGTCGGTAATCATCGCCAGCAAGTCGCGGGACAACGGGCCGGACAAGCCGATGCGTTGCAGGCGACGCCAAAGATTGGCCTGGGCTGGACGGCTGCCTTGCAGCTGATTCCAGGCCAGGGAGCCGAGTTGTACTTCCATCAATTCGCGCAGGCTGTTGAGTTCGAAACGCATCGAATCGAACGCCCGCGGATCGACGCCGCCAGCGGCAGGTGCCGGGGCTGGTGCCGAGCGACGAGGTTCGGCATACGTCGGCTCGATCAGCGGCTCGGCGGCGGTCAACGGCAGGCCGGCGAACAATTGGCGATTGGTGGTCTTGTCGCCTTCGGTTTCGCCTTCGCCACGCAGGCTCAATTCGGCCTGGGCGGTGACGATCCGCGACTGGGTCTTGCGCAGCTCATCCTCGAGTTCCATGTTCGGAACACGCGGGGCCAGCGCCGACAATTTGTAATCCAGGGCAGCCGTCAGCTCGACACCACCGGCGATCCGGCGATTGCCAATAATGGCGGCATCAGCGCCCAGCTCATCACGAACCAGTTTCATGGCCTGACGCATATCGGCGGCGAAAAAACGCTTAACTTGCATAAACCACTACCTCAGCCGTTGGGCCCTACTGTCGCAACGATGGTCACTTGCTTGTTGTCAGGAATTTCCTGGTAAGCCAACACATGCAAACCCGGCACTGCCAGTCGGCCGAATCGCGACAGCATCGCGCGAACCGGACCGGCTACCAGCAGAATCACCGGTTGACCTTGCATTTCCTGACGCTGCGCCGCATCGATCAACGAACGTTGCAGTTTCTCAGCCATGCTTGGCTCCAGCAGAACACCCTCTTCCGAGCCTTGTCCTGCCTTCTGAAGACTATTGAGCAATATCTGTTCCAACCTTGGCTCCAGCGTGATAACTGGTAGCTCGGAGTCAGTCCCTACAATGCTTTGGACGATTGCGCGGGATACGCCGACGCGCACCGCGGCCACCAAAGCGGCAGTATCTTGACTCTTGGCAGCATTGTTGGCGATGGCCTCGGCGATGCTGCGAATGTCCCGCACCGGCACCTGTTCGGCCAACAACGCTTGAAGCACCTTGAGCAACTGCGACAGCGAGACCACACCCGGCACCAGCTCTTCGGCCAGCTTCGGCGAGCTTTTGGCCAGCAATTGCATGAGTTGCTGGACTTCTTCGTGACCGATCAGTTCGCTGGAGTGCTTGTACAGAATCTGGTTCAAGTGCGTCGCCACGACCGTACTGGCGTCCACCACGGTGTAACCCAGCGATTGCGCCTGGGCACGCTGGCTGATTTCGATCCAGACCGCTTCCAGGCCAAAAGCCGGATCTTTGGCGGTTATGCCGTTGAGCGTGCCGTAGACCTGCCCCGGGTTGATCGCCAGTTCGCGATCCGGGTAAATCTCGGCTTCTGCCAGGATCACGCCCATCAGGGTCAGGCGGTAAGCACTCGGGGCCAGGTCGAGGTTGTCACGAATGTGCACAGTCGGCATCAGGAAGCCCAGGTCCTGGGACAGCTTCTTGCGCACGCCCTTGATCCGCGCCAACAACTGACCACCCTGATTGCGATCCACCAGCGGAATCAGGCGATAGCCGACTTCCAGCCCGATCATGTCGATCGGTGTCACGTCGTCCCAACCCAGTTCCTTGGTTTCCATCGCGCGAGCCGGCGATGGCAGCAGCTCCTGTTGACGCTTGACCTCTTGCAGGGCCTGAACCTTGACCACGTTCTGCTTCTTCCAGAACAGGTACGCGCCGCCAGCAGCCAGGGCCGCCATGCTGAGAAAGGAGAAGTGCGGCATGCCGGGCACCAGGCCCATCACTGCCATCAAACCCGCCGCCACGGCCAACGCTTTCGGCGAGGCGAACATCTGGCGATTGATCTGTTTGCCCATGTCTTCCGAACCGGAAGCACGGGTCACCATAATTGCCGCCGCTGTCGACAACAGCAGTGATGGCAATTGCGCCACCAAACCGTCACCGATGGTCAACAAGGCGTAAACCCGGCCGGCATCACCAAAGGTCATCCCGTGCTGGAAGATACCGACCGCCATGCCGCCGATCAGGTTGATGAACAGAATCAGCAGGCCGGCGATGGCGTCACCGCGCACGAATTTGCTGGCACCGTCCATCGAACCGTAGAACTCGGCTTCCTGGGCGACTTCCATCCGGCGCAGTTTGGCCTGGTTCTGGTCGATCAGGCCGGCGTTCAAGTCGGCGTCGATTGCCATTTGTTTGCCGGGCATCGCATCGAGGGTGAAACGTGCGCTCACCTCGGAAATCCGCCCGGCGCCCTTGGTCACCACGACGAAGTTGATGATCATCAAGATCGCGAAAACTACGATACCAACCACGTAGTTACCGCCGATCACCACCTCGCCGAAGGCCTGGATCACCTTACCGGCGGAAGCGTGACCGTCCTGTCCGTGGAGCATCACCACTCGGGTGGAGGCCACGTTCAACGCCAGTCGCAACAACGTTGCCACCAGCAGAATGGTTGGGAACACCGCGAAATCCAGCGGCCGCAAGGCGTAGACGCAAACCAGCAAGACGACAATCGACAACGCGATGTTGAACGTGAAAAACACGTCCAGCAGGAACGGCGGGATCGGCAACATCATCATTGCCAACATGACCAGCAGCAACAACGGCACACCCAGGTTGCCCCGACTTAAGTCGGCAACGTTTGTGCGTGCAGTGTTGAGTAACTGAGAGCGATCCACCGGTTTTCCCCGTTCCTTTAAAGCAAACTTTTGACGCCTGAAGCAGGCGCAGAGCGGCTACTGCAAGAAGCCTTCCAACTTTTGCCGGAGCGGGGAATACGTAGTGGATTGCAGGCGCATCCTTTGTGACCACTGATCCAAAAAGCATTCGTACCTGTTAGTTCTGACAGTAGCCGTGTGCCGCGCATTGACCTTCAATGAAAGCCCCATCGCAGCGACAGGAATTGCCCCATGAACAGCACACGCACGCCACTGACTGCGCCGTCGGTGAAAGTTAATCTCGACACTCTCGACTGGAAAGACACCGGAATCAGGCTTGCCTCCCGCGAAGACTTCTTTCCCTACAATGGGGTGAACGTAACCATTGCCGACCCGTGTTTAGCGCCAGACAACGAACTGGAGCTACTGCTCGACGACCAAGTCATTGCTCGACACATCATCACAACTGCGGATGCCGGATCGCCTTTGACGATCCATGTGAAGCCCGAGGACCTCACCGATGGCCGACATGAACTGAGCTATCGAGTAAAAATCAACAACCAACCATTTCAAACATGCGAGCAACGCGCAGAGATTCACGTTGCACTCAGGTCTCTGACAGACCTGCGCCTGGAAAAGGCGAGCTCCCGTCACCACGGCCCATTTGCGCAGATCCAGATAAGCTACCCGCACGCTGCCCCCCTGGCGACGCGGGCGAACGACAATATACAGATGGTCCAGGGCATCCACGGCCTCACCCTCAACCGGGATGCTTCACGGCTGTATTTCGTTCAATCCCCGGATAGCAGCGTCAGTTATGTCCGCGCAATGGATACCCGTACACAGACAATCGTTCACAGCTACTCACCTGAAACGGGAGGCGAAACGTTAGGTGGCCTAAGCCCGAACGGTGACCATGCTTACGTCAACAGTCGTTACTCGAATTACATTTGGGAGATCGACACTAAAACTCACGACATCAAGAAAGGCGCCGACCTCGAATCCGGCTCACCTTATATGGTGGTGAGTTCAAGCGGCGAACGTCTCTATGCCTGTAGCACTCAGGGCATCAACGGGTACTTGAAAGCAGTCGATACAAGCACTCAGTCCGTTGTCCTGTCGATGCCGATCAATCCGTGGCCTTTTGGCCTCGCTATCAATTCCAGCGGTACGCGTGTGTACCTTGCCCACGGGGGCGACGCGGAGTCGGACTCCGATCCAACCGCTATTGACGTCATTGACACTGAAAAATTGAAAACTGTCGCAAGAATACCGATCACTGGATCTGCCTACTCGATGGCCATGAACCACGACAGTACTCGCCTTTATGTGGCCGATATCAGTGCTAGCGAAATTGCGGTAATTGATACGGCTACCAACAAAATCATCAATGTTGCCCGGAGCGAAAAATCGCCGAGACATGTGTCGCTGAGCGCCGACGGTAAGCACCTCTATGTCGTTACCTTTACCTCCGCGTTCATCTGGGTTCTGGATGCTGTAAGCCTGGTGGTTATCCAGAAAATCGATACAGGAAAGAACAACCTGAGAGAGGTGCTTGCGCGGCCTGACAACGGCATCTTTGTGCTTTGTTTCTATTAGAATCCCAAGCTAAAAGCCTACTCACCTGCGGTTTTCCAACTGCAGGTCTCCCTTCGCAACTTTTGCGCAGGGAGGTTCGAAACAGAAGGGCTCACGTCAGCGGAGTCAGGCACAAAAACGTCACACACCAGCGCTCAATCATCCCGCCGTCAGAATCTGCGCCTCACGGATGGCACCGAAATCAAGCGTTCTGCCAACCATGTACCGTGTACCTTTATTCATCTGCAATCCCTCCGCCTCCACCAACTCCTCCCAGGCATAGCCAAGTATGACGACTGTCCCCGGCGCAAGGGAATCACCCGCCATGTTGTGCCCCAGCAACAGGTCTAATGCCCATTGAAATTTAATGACCGGCAAATCACTCACCAGCATCGGGCGTTTTTTCGAATGGCGATAATCTACTGTGGCGACCACTTGCAGTTGCCCATCGACAAATGAGAATTCAGGTTTGTGAGGACGTCGCTGCAAGACCCCGGCGGACCACTGATCGTTGTAGTTTTCTGGATCAGTAAAAAGGCGGCACAACTCCTCTGTGCTACCGATTTTTCCGGCCGAGTCTTCTAAATAGTTGAAGCTGTCATGGCTGGCGAACCCTTCCAACGAGGGCCTGATGGCATTTTTTGGAAAGTTTAAATATCCAGGTATATGAGCATTGGCCATCTGCACAAAGCACGCGAAATCCAGCGACATTCTGAATGTGACCGAATAACCGATAGCGTTTTCTGTCGGCTTATCCTTCAGAACACCCGAAACAAACTTCAACTCCATACCCTGCAGTTTTCGATAGAGACGCTCGGTCATGATTATTCCCTCTAGAACAGACGCAAACACCAATCCTTGGCGCTCCAGCCGAATGATCAGAACACCACTGCAAGGACGTTGATCGGGAGAATTCCCACGGGTATGACAGCGCAACAGGGTGCTGACCGTCTACTGTCAGAGCTAACAGGGTTTCAGAGTTTTCAGATGAACGGGATCAGGAATCACGCCGCAGATCCGGTGGGATCGGCAAGTTGTCCTTGAGCGGATCCGGGCGCTTGCCCTTGCCCGCGCGGTACTGGCGGATCTGGTAGACGTAGGCCAGCACCTGAGCGACCGCCAGGTACAACCCACCGGGGATTTCCTGCTCCAGTTCCGTGGAGTA
This sequence comes from Pseudomonas sp. PS02303, assembly GCF_029959925.1. NCBI lineage: Bacteria > Pseudomonadati > Pseudomonadota > Gammaproteobacteria > Pseudomonadales > Pseudomonadaceae > Pseudomonas > Pseudomonas sp. PS02303. Next base: position 58,145 of record NZ_JASCOM010000006.1, on the reverse strand, counting down.
GTAGATCGAACGCGCCAGGGCCGGCGATTCGAGCAGCAGCACATTATTGGCCACGGCGATTTCACGAATTTTCAAGGCCAGAAAGTCACTGCCCTTGGCCAGCAGCACCGGCGCGCTGCCCTTGTCGGGATCGTACTTGAGGGCGACGGCGTAGTGAGTCGGGTTGGTAATCACCACGTCGGCCTCAGGGATGGCCGCCATCATCCGCCGCTGCGACATCTCGCGCTGCAACTGGCGAATGCGCTGTTTGACCTCCGGCCGCCCTTCCTGATCCTTGTGTTCGTCACGCACTTCCTGCTTGGTCATCAGCAGTTTCTTGTGGCTTTCCCACAGCTGCACCGGCACGTCGACAGCGGCGATGATGATCAGCCCGCAAGCCATCCACAAAGTGCTCCAGCCGACCACTTGCAGGCTGTGAATGATCGCCATGTCCAACGGCTCATGAGCAATGCGCATCAGATCGTCGATGTCGGAAGACAACACCGCCAGCGCCACGAACAGCACGATGAAAAACTTCGCCAGGGCCTTGAGCAGTTCGACCAGCGCCTTGGCCGAGAACATTCGCTTGAGCCCCGCACCGGGGTTCATGCGACTGAATTTCGGTGCCAGGGAGCCTGCCGCGAACAGCCAGCCACCCAGGGAAATCGGGCCGATCAACGCGGCCAGCAACAAGGTGATCATCACCGGCTGAATCGCCAGCAGGGCGATCTGCCCCGAGTGCAGCAGGAAGGCGCCCATGTTGCGCTGATCCAGAATCACTTCCCGCGACAGCGTGAAGTTCATGCGCATCAGCTCCATCATGTCCTGCGCCAGGGCTCCACCGAAAATCAGCAGCCCGCCAGCGCCGGCGAGCATGACAGCCAGGGTGTTGAGCTCCTTGGAGCGCGCAATCTCGCCCTTTTCCCGGGAGTCCTTTTTACGTTTCTCCGTGGGGTCTTCTGTTTTGTCCTGACCGCTTTCGCTCTCAGCCATGACTCAGCGCGCCCGTGCCAGTTCGCGTAACAACTGCAAGGCCTCGGAGGCCAGCGGTTGATACTGATTGATGATGTCCGCCAACCCGACCCAGACGATGAACAGCCCGAGCACCAGGGTCAGCGGGAAACCGATGGAAAAAATGTTCAGTTGCGGCGCGGCCCGGGTCATCACGCCGAACGCAATGTTGACCACCAGCAACGCGGTGATCGCCGGCAGTACCAGCAACAGTGCAGCACCCAGAACCCAGCCCAGCTTACCGGCCAGCTCCCAGAAATGATTGACCATCAAGCCACTGCCCACCGGCATCGTGGTGAAGCTTTCGGTCAGGACTTCGAAGACCACCAGATGGCCATTCATGGACAGGAACAACAGCGTCACCAGCATGGTGAAGAACTGCCCGATCACCGCCACCGAGACGCCGTTGGTGGGGTCGATCATCGACGCGAAGCCCATGCCCATCTGAATGGAGACGATCTGCCCCGCCACCACGAACGCCTGGAAGAACAGCTGCAAGGAGAAACCCAGCAACGCACCGATGAGGATCTGCTCGGCGATCAGCAGCAGCGCACTCAGATCCAGCGCATTGATCGGCGGCATCGGCGGAAGGCCCGGCGCAATCACCACTGTGATCGCCAGGGCGAAATACAGGCGCACGCGAGTGGGCACCAGGGTTGTGCCGAACACCGGCATGACCATCAGCAAGGCGCCGATGCGAAACAGCGGCAACATGAACGTCGCCACCCAGGTACTGATCTGGGTATCGGTCAGCTGCAGCAGCGACGGCATGGTTTAGCCGATGACCTGAGGAATATTGCCGTACAGCTGCAGGATGTATTCCATGAACGTCTGCACCAGCCACGGGCCGGCGACGATCAGCGTGACCAGCATGACCAGCAAGCGCGGCAGGAAGCTCAGGGTTTGTTCGTTGATCTGCGTGGCGGCCTGGAACATTGCCACCAGCAGGCCCACCAGCAGACTCGGAATCACCAGCACAGCCACCATCATGGTGGTCAGCCACAGCGCTTCGCGAAAGATGTCTACCGCCACTTCCGGCGTCATGGCGACACACCGCCGAAGCTGCTTGCCAGGGTGCCGATGATCAACGCCCAGCCATCCACCAGCACGAACAGCATGATCTTGAACGGCAGGGAAATGATCAGCGGCGAGAGCATCATCATACCCATGGCCATCAGCACACTGGCTACGACCAGGTCGATGATCAGGAACGGAATGAAGATCATGAAGCCGATCTGGAACGCGGTTTTAAGCTCGGAGGTGACGAAGGCCGGCACCAGAATGGTCAGCGGTGCCTGATCCGGCGAAGCGATGTCGGTGCGCTTGGACAGGCGCATGAACAGCTCGAGATCGCTGCTGCGCGTCTGCGCCAGCATGAAGTCCTTGATCGGCACCTGGGCCTTGGCCACGGCATCCTGAGCGGTGAGTTTCTCCGCCAGGTACGGCTGCAAGGCGTCCTGATTCACCCGGTCAAACACCGGTGCCATGATAAACAGGGTCAGGAACAGCGCCATGCCGGTGAGGATCTGGTTCGACGGCGTCTGCTGCAGGCCCAGGGCCTGACGCAGGATCGAGAACACAATGATGATCCGGGTGAAACTGGTCATCAGCATGACGAACGCCGGGATGAAACTCAGCGCGGTCATGATCAGCAATATTTGCAGGCTGACCGAGTATTCCTGAGCGCCATTGGCGTTGGTACCCAGGGTGATCGCCGGGATCGACAACGGATCGGCGGCGAACGCCAGCGGCGCGACCAGCATCAGGGCCAGCGTCAAGACGATGCGTAACGCACCCATTACTTCTTATCCTTCTGATCCTTGCCGAGTATCTTCAACAGATGCTGGGCAAACTCCGGGGTCGCTTTCTCGGTGGTGGTCGGCACTTCAATCGGCTCTTTAAGCACATGCAGTGCAGTGATCGTGCCGGGGCTCAGGCCAAGCAAGATCTGCTCATTGCCGACTTGCACCAGCATCAAACGGTCGCGGGGGCCCAAGGCACGGGAACCGACAATCTCGATCACCTGCCCCTTACCGGCCGGCCCGGCCTGCTGGACCCGGCGCAGCAGCCAGGCGAGGAAGAAGATCAACCCCAGCACCAACAGCAAGCCGAACACCAACTGCGTCAGTTGCCCGGCCACACCGCTACTGACTGCCGGCGCGGCCGCCGCCGTCGCAACCGGCTCGGCGGCCAGAACGCTGAACGGCAACGCCAATAAAAACCCCAGTACCCTCTTCACTTAGCGCAGCTTCTTGATACGTTCGCTTGGGCTGATCACGTCGGTCAGGCGGATGCCGAACTTCTCGTTGACCACAACCACTTCGCCGTGGGCGATCAGGGTGCCGTTGACCAGCACGTCCAGCGGCTCACCGGCCAGTCGGTCCAGCTCGATCACCGACCCCTGGTTGAGTTGCAGCAGGTTACGGATGTTGATGTCGGTGCTGCCCACTTCCATGGAAATCGACACCGGAATGTCGAGGATCACGTCAAGGTTCGGACCGTCCAGGGTGACCGGGTCGTGGTTCTTCGGCACGCTGCCGAACTCTTCCATCGGCAGACGGTTAGACGACGAGCTGCCGACGTCGGCGGCCAGCAAGGCGTCGATATCGGCCTGGCCGGCATCACCGGTTTCTTCCAGGGCGGCAGCCCATTCGTCAGCCAGTGCCTGGTCGTCCTGGGCGTTCATATCGTCGTTCATCATTTGTCCTCGGCGGGCAACTGCTCAATCAAGAGCAGCCAATTAATAGGGGGTTGGAGCGCCAATCAGCGACGCTCGATCGGCTCGATCACCTGCAACGCGAGGTTGCCTTTATGTGAGCCCATCTTGACCTTGAAGGCCGGCACGCCGTTGGCGCGCATGATCATCTCTTCCGGCATCTCGACCGGGATCACGTCACCCGGCTGCATGTGCAGGATGTCGCGCAAACGCAACTGGCGACGGGCAACCGTGGCACCGATCGGCACGTCGACGTCCAGCACGTCCTGGCGCAGGGCGTTGACCCAGCGCTCGTCCTGATCGTCCAGATCCGACTGGAAGCCGGCGTCGAGCATTTCGCGCACCGGCTCGATCATCGAGTACGGCATGGTCACGTGCAGGTCGCCGCCACCCCCATCGAGTTCGATGTGGAAAGTGGACACCACCACCGCTTCGCTCGGACCGACGATATTGGCCATGGCCGGGTTCACTTCCGAGTTGATGTACTCGAAGTTCACTTCCATGATCGCCTGCCAGGCTTCCTTCAAATCGACGAAGGCCTGCTCCAGCACCATGCGCACCACACGCAGCTCGGTGGGGGTGAATTCACGCCCTTCGATCTTCGCGTGACGGCCATCGCCGCCGAAGAAGTTGTCCACCAGCTTGAACACCAGTTTGGCGTCGAGGATGAACAGCGCGGTGCCGCGCAACGGCTTGATCTTGACCAGGTTGAGGCTGGTCGGCACGTACAGCGAGTGCACGTATTCGCCGAACTTCATCACCTGCACACCACCGACGGCAACGTCCGCCGAGCGGCGCAGCATGTTGAACATGCTGATGCGGGTGTAGCGGGCGAAACGCTCGTTGATCATTTCCAGGGTCGGCATGCGTCCACGGACGATGCGATCCTGACTGGTCAGGTCGTAGCTTTTGACGCTGCCGGGTTCGGCAGCGTTATCGGTCTGTACCAGACCATCGTCGACGCCATGCAACAGCGCATCGATCTCATCCTGGGACAGCAGGTCCTGCACGGCCATGTCGTGTTCCTACTGCAGTACGAAATTAGTAAAAAGCAGCTGTTCGATAACCACTTTGCCGAGTTCTTTCTGCGCCACTTCCTGGACGCTGGCCGTGGCCTTCTGACGCAACATCTCCTGGCCAACCGGGGTCGCCAGCGTGGCGAAGTCCTGGCCGGAGAACAGCATGACCAGGTTGTTGCGGATCACCGGCATATGCACTTTGAGCGCTTCCAGATCAACCTGATTGCGGCCTTGCAGGGTGATGCTCACCTGCATGTAGCGCTGACGACCGTTCACGTTGTAGTTGGCCACGAAAGCCGGGGCCATGGGCTCGAAAATCGCCGGCTGCTTGCCGACCACAGCGGTTTCGGCGGCGACAGGCTTGCTCTGGGCACTGTGCATGAAGAACCAGGTCGCCCCCACGGACATGCCGACCGCCAGCAACAGGGCCACCACGATCGCAATGATCAGCTTGACCTTGCCTTTGGTTGCGGGTTCTTTTACTACTGCGTCGCTCTTCGCCATGCCAATAATCCGTCACTATTCGGGTTTTCACAGTCGCACGGCAAGGCAAGAGCAAGTGTTATGCCAGAAGTGTCGAGGAGGTATGGGAGACAGCGAAAGGCAATCAATTGTAGGAGCGAGGCTGCCCGCGAAACAGGCGCCGCGGTTTATCAGCCATACCGCGTCATCATTCTTCGCGGGCAAGCCTCGCTCCTACAGGAGAGGTGTGATCAGGCGTAGTAGTCGACGGCGCTGGAGCCGATCACGCTGGTAGCGGTTGCCGCCACTTCGGCGACGGCGGTTGCGACCTCGTCATCCATGGAGTCAAGACGACCTCCATTGGCGCTGGTCCGACCGCCCTGCCCCTGCTGAGCCTGATCCTGGCCCTGGCCTTGCCAGCCACGAGACTGGTCGGACACATTGACGTCGACCTGGCCCATGCCCTGTTGCACGAACATGTCACGCAGGCGTTGCATCTGACTGTCCAGCGCTTCACGAACGCTTGGATGGGCGCTCATGAAGGTAACCTGGGTCTGCTGGTCGGGAACCATGTTCACCCGGATATCGAGACGCCCCAGTTCAGCCGGTTGCAACTGGATGTCGGCCGCCTTGAGGTTGGCGCTGGAAAGGTACATGACGCGGTTGACCACTTCCTCGGTCCAGCCGCTCTGATGCATGGCGATCGGTTGGTTGACCGGCAAGGCATTCGCGGTTTTCGGGGTGGCCGCCTGAGTCAGTGCCGCCAGACGGTTGGCGAAGTCATCGACACGGGTATCGCTGCTGGCGGACGTCAAATCCTTGAGGCCGCTATCAATCAGACCGCTGAAGGCTTTCTCGCCACCCTGACTGGTGCTGTCCTTGTCGGCTTGCACGTCGAGCATGCTGGCCATGCCGGCGGCAAAGTTCTGCGCCGCCGTCAGCTCACCGTCAGCCTGGGTCTGGGCAGCCGTGGCTTTGGACTGGGCCTGGCTGCTGGCGGATACGTGGCCGCTCTGCTCCATGGCCATGCGCACGGCGGGCAATGCGTCGAGCGGATCAGCTTCGGGATCAAAATCGCCGTCAGTGGCCGTCTCCACTGGCACAGACGCGGCAACAACGGCGGCGGCAACCGGCGCTTCAGCCTGCGGCTGTGCAGTCGTGACAACTGGCGCAGCTGTTTGCGCGGCCGGTACGGTTACCGACGGCTGTACTGCCTGCATCAACGCAGGATAAAGCGCCGGGTCGAGGCTCGGATCGACAGGCGCCGTATCGGCCACCGGCGTTTCAGCCGTCTCGGGCTGGTTGTCGCTGGCAGCTGTGTCATCGGTCGGCGCCGGTTTATCGGCGGGCAAGGAATTGCCGCTATCGGCAACCGCCCGTTCCGGGGCGGCAGGCTTGTCAGTGCTGACATCCGGTTTGCCGTGGGTTTTCGAGGCATTTTCGGTAGCCGGTTTAGCCGCTTTATCGGCGACCACAGAAGGCTTGTTCCGGGCTTGATTGGCGTAAACATCAGCGAAGCTGGACGCCTTGCCCCCTGGCTCTGCGGCCAGCGCCGGGGTATTGGCGGAGGCGACTTGAGTCTTGGCCGTCGCGGCGGCCTGAAGAAGCGAATGGGGGGTAACGGGCATAAAACGGTCTCCGCTGCACTGGGATCGTAGGTACAGTTGAGTGAGTTGATTGCAAAGGTCGAGCCAGTTCGGCTCGACAAAGGTTAAAAGCGCCGGACGGTTGCGTCAGTCCGCTAGAGAGCGCTGTCGCTCCGCCTCATACAGCGGTCGGACAATGGCGAATTCGCCGTCGATTTCCCCGACCAACTTTTCAATACCGGCGAGGCTTTTTTGCTTGGCGCGTTGCTCAAGCTCATTGCACAGCTCAGCGAGACGAACGGCCCCCATATTGCTGCTGCTGCCCTTGAAACTATGGGCGGTGCTCATGAGTTGCGCGGCATCTTCAGCCTCTCGCAACACGCACAAGCGCTTTTCGGAATCGGCAATGAAGGTATCCAGCAACATCGGATAATCACCCTCCATGACCTCTTGCAACGCGCTCAGCACGGCACGGTCCAGATGTGTGTCAGCCACTTGCTCACTCCTTGATCAAGAATGGGTGAATTATGCCAGAGCCTCCCAGAAAAACTCTACGCGAGCACTACGACCATCGTCGGACCAGCTCGCGCTACGGCTCAATTGGCGGATCAGACTGACGCCGCGCCCCGACAGACGGCCACCGTCGACGGGACGCTCCATTACCCGCGCCACATCGAAACCTTTGCCACTGTCTTCGACCCGCACAATCAGGCTGCCGCCCTTGCCCGTCGGCACGATCTGCAAATGCACCCGCACAAAGCCGTCCTGCAACGCCTCCAGCCGCTCATTGCGCGTTTGATAATAGCGCGCAAAACCCGAAGCATCGCGCTTGAGGCTTGAATCCAGCCCCAGCACGCCGTGCTCAAGGGCGTTGGAATACAGTTCTGCCAACACGCTGTGGAGCGCCCCACTCTGAGCCCGCAGACCATGGACCTCAAGCAACAATTGCAACAGGTACGGCAGCGGATTGAAACGTTTGAGGGTCGCGGCGCGAAACTCGAAACTCACCGACCAGTCCAGCGGACACGACTGGCCGCTGTCGGAATACACCGGCGCCGGAGGGCTCAATTGCTCGGCCTCCAGCAGACTGATCTCGACCATGCTCACATCATCGCGGGCCTCGCCACGAAAATCCCGCAGTGCCTGCTCGATGTCCTCGAACAGCGCGTCTGGCTGACGATTGGCCGCAAACACCTGATGCAAGCGCTCTACACCGAACAACTGATCGTTGGCATCGCAGGTATCGATGACCCCGTCGGAGAGTAGAAACACCCGATCACCAACGGCCATCGGAAACACTTCGGTGCGGTCATTGAAGGTTTGCGGGCTCAGTATGCCCAACGGCAAATGCCGCGCCCTCAACGGCGTGCGCTCACCGCTGACGATGTTGTGCAGATAACCGTCCGGCATCCCGCCGTTCCAGACTTCCACCGAGCGCCGCTGAAAGCTCAGGCACAGCAAGGTGGCACAGCAGAACATGTCCACCGGCAGAATGCGCTTGAGCTTGGCGTTCATCTCACGCAGGGTTTCAGCCAGGCCATACCCTTTGGCAGTCATGCCATAGAAGACTTCAGCCAAGGGCATGGCGCCCACCGCGGCCGGCAGCCCGTGACCGGTGAAATCACCCAGTAGCACATGCATGTCGCCGGCCGGGGTGAACGCCGCCAGCAGCAGATCGCCGTTGAACAGCGCATAAGGCGATTGCAAGTAGCGGATGTTTGGCGCACTCAGGCAGCCCGAATGCGCCACCTTGTCGAATACGGCCTTGGCCACCCGCTGCTCGTTGAGCAAGTAGTCATGATGTTTGGCGATCAGGTCACGCTGCTGTAGCACCGTGGCCTGCAACCGGCGCAAGCGATCCATGGCCTTGATCTTGGCGGCAAGGATCACCTGGTTGTAGGGCTTTGCCAGAAAGTCGTCACCACCGGCCTCCAGACACCGGGCCAGGGCCTCGCTTTCGGTCAGCGAGGTCAGGAAGATGATCGGCACCAGGGTTTCCCCAGCCAACGCCTTGATCTGTCTGGCCGCTTCGAAACCGTCCATGACCGGCATCATCGCGTCCATCAGAACCAGGTGCGGCCGCTGCTGGCGAAACGCTTCGACGGCTTCGGCACCGTTGGCGGCCGTCAATACCTGGTGGCCCTGACGACGGACAATGCTCGACAGCAGCATGCGATCGGCCGCGCTGTCTTCGGCGATGAGGATGGTCAGCGGTTCAAGCGACGGCTGCATGGCGGTCAAGTGATGTCGAACAGCTTGTCGAAATTGGAGATGGCGAGGATCTTGCGCACATCTGAATTGCTGTTAACGACGCGAATATCGGAACTGTCGCCACCGGCGTGATCACGGAGCAGAAGCAGCATCCCCAGCGCCGAGCTATCGAGATACGTGGCCTTCCTTAAGTCCACCACAACAGATTCCGGTTTTTTTTCGAGTTTCTCGTAAGACTCGCGAAACTCCTGATGCCGACCAAAATCGAATCGTCCCTCGATCGAAATCGTCAGCTTTTTCCCATCCGGAGATACATCTGTAACAACTGACATTTATCGGCTTCCTTGTCATGGGTAAACGTACGTGTACAAGGTTTAGCACTTGGCGGAGATGGGAGCAAGGCGGGAAGTTGTCACGCCTGTCAGACCGCCTTCGCGGGCAAGCCTCGCTCCTACGGGTTATGCGTCCACATTACTCGCAAACGACACAAAACCTGTAGAGCGTGGTTGGCCCGCGAAGAACGGTCACGCGATCCCGCTGATTCAATACGGATCATGCCGCGGCAACCGCTGGGACAATTCGTCCAGCAGCTTCTGCTCGCGCTTGTCTTCGAGCTTGCGCGCCTCGTCCATGTAGCGTTGTACAAGTTTGCGCAAACCTTCGACCCGGGCAAACGCCTGCTGCCAGGACTCGCGCGCCTTGTTCAGGTTGTTCTGGTGCCAGTTCAGGCTTTGGCGCTGCTGATCGATGGCGGTTCCCAGTTGCGCAAGAAACCCCTGATAGCCAAGCAACCACTGGCCGGAAACGCCAGTGCTACCGCGCACAATCCATTGTTCCTGGTATTCGAGGCGGAAGTTTTCGAGGTCGGCGAGCTTGCTTTCCGCCACACGAACCTGGCCCTGGAAGTGCCCGAGGCGCATGACCGCGGTTTTTTCGGCCTTTTCGGCCATTTCCACCACGGGTGCCAGACGTGCCGCGCGGCTCAGGGCCATGGCCGGTTAGCCGCCCGCTGCCGGAGCAAAGATCGAGGCGAGGTGGTTTTCGCTGGCGCCCATGCCGATATTGTCGTTCAAGCCCTGACGCAGATAAGTGGTCATGGCCGGCTGCAGGGAAATCGCGACGTCGGTTTCACGATCACCGCCCGGCACGTAGGCACCGACGCTGATCAAGTCGCGGCTCTGCTGATAGCGCGACCAGTACTGTTTGAACATCTGCGCCCGCGCCATGTGCTCGGGGCTGACCACCGACGGCATGACCCGGCTGATGGAGGCTTCGATATCGATGGCCGGGTAATGACCTTCTTCCGCCAGGCGCCGGGACAGCACGATGTGCCCGTCGAGCACGCCTCGCGCCGAGTCGGCAATCGGGTCCTGTTGGTCATCGCCTTCGGACAACACGGTGTAGAACGCGGTGATCGAACCGCCGCCCTTCTCGGCGTTACCGGCCCGCTCCACCAGTTTCGGCAACTTGGCGAACACCGACGGCGGATAGCCTTTGGTCGCGGGCGGCTCGCCAATGGCCAGGGCGATTTCCCGCTGGGCCTGGGCGAAACGGGTCAGCGAGTCCATGAGCAACAGGACGTTCTTGCCCTTGTCGCGGAAATACTCGGCGATTCGCGTGCAGTACATCGCGGCGCGCAGACGCATCAGCGGTGCATCGTCCGCCGGCGAGGCGACGACCACCGAACGCTTGAGCCCTTCTTCACCGAGGATGTGCTCGATGAATTCTTTAACTTCACGACCCCGCTCACCGATCAGCCCGACCACGATAATGTCGGCCTCGGTAAAGCGGGTCATCATGCCCAGCAGCACGGATTTACCGACGCCGGTACCGGCGAACAGACCGAGACGCTGACCGCGACCGACCGTCAACAAACCGTTGATGGTGCGAATGCCCACATCGAGCGGTTCACTGATCGGTTCACGCTTGAGCGGGTTAATGGTCGGACCGTCCATCGGCACCCAGTCTTCGGCTTTCATGCCGCCCTTGCCATCCAGCGCACGACCGGCGCCGTCCAGCACCCGCCCGAGCATGCTCATGCCCATCGGCAAGCGGCCAGTGTCTGCCATAGGCACCACGCGGGCACCGGGCGCAATGCCGGCGACGCTGCCGACCGGCATCAGGAACACCTTGCTGCCGGAGAAACCCATGACTTCGGCTTCGACCTGCACCGGTTGATAACTGTCGTCGTTGATGACCATGCAGCGGCTGCCCATTGCCGCGCGCAAACCTTCGGCTTCGAGGGTCAGGCCCACCATGCGCAGCAGACGGCCTTCGAGGATCGGCGCCCCCGCCAGCGTAGTGACCTCGGCGTAACTGCCCAGGCGCTTGGCGAAGCTGGTGCGATCAAGGCGCATCAGGTTCGTCCAGCGTCGGCTCGACCGCAGGTTTTTCGTCGACCGGCAGTTCCAGGCTCAGATCCGGAGCGGCCGGGTGCAAGGCCTGGTCATGCAACTGATCGAACAGCTTGGCCATGACTTGGGCGACGCGGGTTTCAACGGTGGCGTCAATGCGACTGTGTTCGGTCTCGACCCGGCAACCGCCGGGCAGCAGGGATTCGTCTTCGACGATGCGCCAGGTTTCTTCATGGCGCTCGCGCAGGGCTTTGACCTGTTCGAAGTCCTGCGGATTGATGTGCAGCCGCACGTTACCCACGCCCAGCGGCAAGAGCTTGAGGGCTTCGCGCATGACGTGTTCGATTTGCGTCGAGTCGATGGCCAGTTCGCGCTGAATCACCTGTTTGGTGATGTGCTGCACGAGGTCGACCAAGGATTTCTCGATCTGGGTGTCCTGCTCGGCAATGGGCTCGAACAGGTTGGCCATCAGCTGTTCCAGGCCGGCAACCTTCGGCGCCAGGACGGCTTCAGCTTCCTGACGGACCTTGAGTGTGGTGCTGTGGAAGCCTTCTTTCTCGCCGATGGCGAAGCCTTCGTTGTAAGCCTCCTGACGGATGCTTTCGAGTTCTTCGAGGGTCAGTGGCTGGACTTCATCCAGCGGCACTTCTTCCATTTCCGGCGGTTCGGGCTCGGGTTCCGGCTCGGGCTCCGGCACAAACGGATCGAAACTGGGCAACGCCCAGACATCGAAACCGGCGACGGCCTTGCCTCGGATCAGGTCGGTCTGGGACTCATCATGTTTGGACGACATAGTGACCTTAGATCATCTCTTCGCCGCCCTTCCCGCCGAGAACGATTTCTCCGGCTTCGGCCATACGGCGGGCAATGGTGAGGATTTCTTTCTGCGCGGTTTCCACGTCGCTGACGCGCACCGGGCCCTTGGCCTCGAGGTCGTCGCGCAACAGTTCGGCCGCTCGTTTGGACATGTTCTTGAAGATCTTTTCCTTGACGCCTTCGTCCGAACCCTTGAGGGCCAGCACCAGCACGTCGGAGGACACTTCGCGCAGCAACGCCTGAATCCCGCGGTCGTCGACATCGGACAGGTTGTTGAACACGAACATGAGGTCTTCGATCTGACCGGACAGGTCTTCGTCGACTTCGCGGATCGAGTCCATCAGCTGGCCTTCGATCGAGCTGTCGAGGAAGTTCATGATGTCGGCCGCACGCTTGATGCCACCCAGGGTGGTGCGCGAGGCATTCGAGTTGCCGGAGAACTGCTTCTCGAGAATCTGGTTGAGTTCTTTCAGGGCCGCTGGCTGCACGGTGTTCAGCGAGGAGACCCGCAGAATGATGTCCAGACGCACCTTGTGGTCGAAGTTGCCAAGCACTTCACCAGCCTGATCCGGGTCGAGGTAGGCCACGACGATCGCCTGGATCTGCGGGTGCTCGTAACGGATCACATCGGCGACGGCGCGCGGTTCCATCCACTTCAGGCTGTCGAGGCCGCTGGTGTTGCCGCCCAGCAGGATGCGGTCGATCAGGCCGTTGGCCTTGTCTTCGCCCAGTGCCTGGGTGAGCATTTTGCGCACGTAGTCGTCGGAGCCGACGCCCAGGCTGGTCTGGTCGCCGACGATGTCGACGAACTCGCTCATGACCTGTTCGACCTGCTCGCGATGGACGTTGCCCATCTGCGCCATGGCCACGCCGACGCGCTGGACCTCTTTGGGCCCCATGTGGCGCAACACCTGGGCAGCATCGGTCGAACCCAGGGACAGCAGCAGAATCGCGGCTTTGTCGACCTTGGTCAGTTTGGCGGCAACGGCTCGGTTATCACTCATCTGCGTTAATCCACTCTTTCACGACCTGGGCCACGCGACCCGGATCTTCTGCCACCAGACTCTTGATTGCATTCAACTGTGCGTCATAGCCTTCGCTCGGGCTCGGCAGCAGGATGCTTTGCGGACCACCGAGGCTGACGCGGTCGTTGCCCAGTTCGCCGTCCAGGCCGCCCATGCCACCGAGTTCCACGTCGCTGCCAATGCCGGCCAGTTGCTTGCCTTTGCCGCCACCGGTGATGTTGTTGAGCACCGGACGCAGCACACCGAACACCAGCACCAGGATGAACAAGACACCCAGCACTTGCTTGACGATGTCCCAGAACCAAGGCTGGGAGTAGAACGGAATATCGGCAATCACTTCACCGCGCTCGGCGGAGAACGGCATGTTGATCACGCTGACGCTGTCACCCCGGCTCGCGTCGAAACCGACGGCGTCCTGCACCAGGCGAGTGAAGCGCGCCAATTCATCGGCGCTCCACGGCGCACGGGTGGTCTCGCCATTGGCGGCGTTGATCTTGACCTGATCATCCACCACCACCGACACCGACAGGCGATTCAAACGGCCCTGCTGTTGTTTGGTGTGGCTGATCGAACGGTCGAGTTCGAAGTTCTTGGTGGATTGTTGACGCTTGTCCGCCGGATACGGCGCCAGCATCGGCTGGCCGGTGGCCGGGTCCATGATTTGCTGACCGTTGGCATCGATCAACGGCTGGCCTGGCTGAACCATGCCGGCTGCCGCGGTGCTGCCACCGGTGGTCTGCGGCGCGGAAGCTGGCGATGGCGGCTGGTTGCTCAGGGCACCCGGCACACCTTGCGGGCCATTGCTGGCAGTGCGTTGTTCGTTGACCGACTGCTCGCTGCGCAACGCCGGTTGATCCGGGTTGAACTGCTCGGAGGTCGACTCGACAGCGCTGAAGTCCACGTCGGCCGAGACTTCGGCTTTGTAGCGGTCGTTGCCCAGCACCGGTTGCAGGATATTGTGCACGCGCTGGGTCAGCATGCTTTCCATGCGACGGCTGTAGTCAAATTGCTTACCGGCCATGGTCAGTTCGGAATTTTCCGCCTGATCCGACAGCAGGTTGCCCTTCTGGTCGACCACGGTGATCTGGGATTTGCTGAGTTCGGGAACGCTGGTCGCGACCAGATTGATGATCGCCACCACCTGACCCGGCTCCAGCGAGCGGCCGGAATACAGTTCAACCAGCACCGAAGCGCTTGGCTTGCGTTCGTCACGCACGAACACCGAGCTTTTCGGAATCGCCAGGTGCACGCGAGCGCCCTTGACGTTGTTCAGGCTGGAAATGGTCCGCGCCAGTTCGCCTTCGAGGCCGCGACGATAACGGGTCGCTTCCATGAACTGGCTGGTCCCCAGGCCCTGGTCCTTGTCGAGGATTTCAAAACCGATGTTGCCATCGCTGGGAGTGACACCAGCGCCCGCGAGCTTGAGCCGTGCACGGGACAGGTCTTCGGCCTTGACCAGCAAGGCACCGGAGTTGGGTTCAACAGTGTAGGGAATATCGGCGGCGGCCAGGGTATCCATGACCTGCTTGGCGTCCATACCGGCGAGGCTGCCGTACAGAGGCCGGTAGTCCGGCTGCTGCGACCACAGCACCACGGCAAAACCAATCGCCACGCTCGCAGCCAGGCCGACCAACAGGCCCACCTGACGCAACATGGTCATCTCGGAGAGGTTTTCCAGGAAGGACAACCCGAACAGCGGCGGTTTGCCGTCTACTGGGGTGGCCTTGGCCGGAACGTTATCGGCGACTGCTTCTGCCATGACTCAATTCGTCCTTAAACCGGCATCTGCATGATGTCTTGGTATGCCTGAACCAGCTTGTTTCGCACTTGGGTCAACGCTTGAAAAGACACGCTGGCCTTCTGCGAGGAAATCATGACATCCGTCAGGTCGACGCCACTTTTGCCGATCTCGAAGGCACTGGCCAACTGACTGGACGCTTGCTGGGTGTCGTTCACTTTATTGACAGCCTGACCGAGCATGTCGGAAAAGCTGCTGCCACCCAGTTCAGGGACTGCGGCAGTCGATTTAGGCGCAGACATGGCATCCATTTGCATGGAGCGCATGTCCAGCATCAACCGATTAAATTCAATACCTTGGCTCATGGTCTACTCTCGTTGGCGACCCGCAATTTTTTGACACTCACTCGGCGGGTAGTGAGGTGTTAGCAACAAGGGTGCCAGCTCCGTGGCTGCTCTGAACAAAAGCGTTTCCCGGGCGTTGTTGGCGAACGAATCAAGTCGCGAACAAATAAGCTTCCACATCCATCCCGGCATCGCGCATCTGCGCCAGCTTGTAGCGCAAGGTGCGTGGGCTGATGCCCAATCGCTCAGCCGCTTCTTTGCGACGGCCGCGCTCGGAACGCAAGGTGTCGATGATCATCTGGAATTCACGGCGACGCAGGTCATCACCCAACGCCCCGGCCGATTCAGCCTCGACCTCCACGACCCGCACCGGCGCCAACGCCGGCAACGGCGCACAAGCCACCGGTCCGGACAGGCAGAAATCCTGGGGCTGGATCAAACCACCCTGCTGCAGAATCAAGGCGCGCTGGATCGCGTTATCCAGTTCACGCACGTTGCCCGGCCACGGATAACCGATCAGGCACGCCTGCGCCTCGGGCGACAGTTTCGCCGCGGCATGCTTCATTTTATTGACGTGTTTGGCCAGCAGACGCTCGGCCAGCGGCAGGATGTCGGCGGTACGCTCGCGCAGCGGACGCCAGGCCAGCGGAAATACCGACAATCGATAGAAGAGATCTTCACGGAACCGCCCCGCCGACACCTCACCGGACAGGTCACGGTTGGTGGTCGCCACGACCCGTATATCCAGGGAGATCGGCTTGCGTGCGCCGACCCGTTCGACTTCACGCTCCTGCAACACCCGCAGCAATTTGGCCTGGAGCCCGAGGGGCATTTCAGAAATTTCGTCGAGCAGGATCGTTCCGCCATCGGCCTGCTCGAACTTGCCGGCCTGCGCCGCGATGGCGCCGGTGAATGAACCTTTTTCGTGACCGAACAAAGTGGCTTCGAGCATGTTGTCGGGGATCGCCGCGCAGTTGATCGCAATGAACGGCTGACTGGCGCGATGGGAGTGCTGATGGATATAACGCGCCAACACCTCTTTACCGGTCCCGGACTCGCCGGAGATCAATACCGTCGAATCGCTGCGCGCGACCCGCGCGGCCAGTTCCAGCAATTGCACACTGGCCGGCTCGAAGGCGATCGGCCCTTCGCTCTCGGTCGCACCGAGCGTGCCCAGTGCGTGCCGCGCCACGAGGTCGAGCAAGGCTTTGGGCTCGAACGGCTTGACCAGATAATCCGCCGCGCCCTGGCGCATCGCATCGACGGCCCGCTCGACCGCACCATGAGCGGTCATCAGCAACACCGGCAATTGCGGCTGACGCGTTCGCAGCAAACCGAGCAGTTGATGGCCGTCCATGCCTGGCATATTGACGTCGCTGATCACCAGGCTGAAGGCCTCATTGCCGACCGTCGCGAGCGCCTCTTCCGCCGAACCGACGGCCGTGTAATCGTGCCCCGCGAGCAGCAGCGTATCGGCCAGTGCTTCGCGTAGCGCGCGGTCGTCCTCGACCAGTAAAACCTTGATTGCCATGTCCTTCACTCCGCTCCCTGAGCGTTAGGCTGTTCACCGGAAAAAAGCGGCAGGATGACCTGCGCGCAGGTGCCGCGACCCGGCCGCGAGCGCAACTGCAATTCTCCCTGATGAGCACGGGCCACGGCCTTGACCACGGTCAGGCCCAGGCCAGTCCCGGTGGTTTTAGTGGTGAAAAACGGCTCACCCAAGCGCGCCAGTACTTTGCCGTCGATGCCGCTGCCGTTGTCACTGATGCACACCCGCAGGTTGTTTCCCCTTGCATAGAAATGCACTTTCAAGCGGACATCACCGGCACTGGCCTGAACGGCGTTCTCGATCAGATTAAGGATTGCGCCGACCAAGGTGTCGCGGTTGCACAGCAGTTCACCGGCATGACTGTCGCACTGCCAGCGAATCGGCAAATCCTGAACATGAGTCAGTGCCGCCGATTGCAGCGACTGCATCAATTGCTTGGGCGTGACGCGGTCGGTCAACGGCAGCTCGCCGCGCGCGAACACCAGCATGTCGCGAACCTGATGTTCCAGCTCATGCAACCGCTCTTTCAGGCGCCCGGCAAAACGTTGCTGCGTGGCGACCGGCAATTCCTGCTCAGCCAAATGACTGGCGTAGAGCAACGCGGCGGACAACGGCGTCCGAATCTGATGGGCCAGCGAGGCGACCATTCGGCCGAGAGACGACAGGCGCTCGTGGCGAGCCAGCTGATCTTGCAGATGACGGGTTTCGGTCAGGTCGTTGAGCAACACCAACTGCCCGGGCTCGGCATCCAGCGAACGAGTGGCGATCGACAGACGTCGACCGTCTTTCAGAGAGATTTCGTGACCGTCGTCTTCGCGAGGAGCAAAGCAACGGGCAATGACATGGCGCCAGAGCTCGCCTTCGAGGGGCAGGCCGAGCAACTCGCAGGCCGCCGGGTTGGCTTCACGCACAATGCCCTGGGCATCGATGACGATGACGCCGCCAGGCAACAGATCGAGGAGGTTTTGCAGTCGGTTGGCCAGACGTTCCTTTTCCGCCAGCTCTTGCATGCGCTGAGCGCTGACCACCGCCAGCTCACCCTTGAGCTCGGTGACCCGGGCTTCCAGCATGCTGTAGGAATCAGTCAGCTGGCTCGACATTTGGTTGAACAGCGAGAACGCCTGCTCAAGGCCAAGCCGGCTTGCCTGCTCTACGGACGACGGTTGCCCCGAAGCATCAGGGACAGGAGACATCTGGGCGGCTTGGGGCATCGTGCTCTCTCGCTAGGCTGACCGTCAGTTAAACGGAACGTTGCGAGGGATGTAGCAATACCCGTGCCTAAAAAAAACCGCCTACAAATGAACGACTTGAAAAACAGGCGTCAATCATCCGCCTGTTCATCACCGTCGCGACGGCTCATGCCGTACTTGCGCATCTTCTCCACCAGCGTGGTACGACGAATACGCAGGCGTTCTGCGGCACGCGCCACGATCCCATTGGCATCATCCAGCGCCTGCTGAATCAAGCCCTGCTCCAGACCACCGAGGTAGTCTTTGAGGTCCAGACCTTCCGGCGGCAGCATGGCGTTGGCGGTGAAGTCCGGGGTATGACCGTTGATGGCCACCCGCTCTTCAAGATCACTGCGCAGGCTGTCGACCAGTTGCTCGTCTTCATCATCGACGTAGCGGAATTTCTTCGGCAGCTCGACCACGCCGATCACCCCGTAGGGGTGCATGATCGCCATGCGTTCCACCAGGTTGGCGAGTTCGCGAACGTTGCCCGGCCAACCGTGACGGCACAGCGACATGATCGCCGCCGAGTTGAAGCGGATCGAACCGCGCTTCTCGTGCTCCATGCGCGAGATCAACTCGTTCATCAGCAACGGGATGTCTTCGACACGTTCGCGCAGCGGCGCCATCTCGATCGGGAACACGTTCAGGCGGTAGTACAAGTCTTCGCGGAACGTGCCGATCTCGATCATGCTTTCGAGATTCTTGTGAGTCGCCGCAATGATGCGCACGTCGACACTCTGGGTCTTGTTGCTGCCCACGCGCTCGAAGGTGCGCTCCTGCAACACGCGCAGTAACTTGACCTGCATCGGCAACGGCATGTCGCCAATTTCGTCGAGGAACAGGGTGCCGCCATTGGCCAACTCAAAACGCCCGGCGCGGCTGGTGATCGCCCCGGTGAAAGCGCCTTTCTCGTGGCCGAACAATTCGCTTTCCAGCAACTCGGCCGGGATCGCCCCGCAGTTGACCGGAACGAACGGCGCGTCACGACGCTTGGAGTGGTAGTGCAGGTTGCGCGCGACCACTTCCTTGCCGGTGCCGGACTCGCCAAGGATCAGCACACTGGCGTCGGTATCGGCCACTTGCTGCATCATCTGACGGACGTGCTGAATCGCCCGGCTGGTGCCGACAAGGCTACGGAAAAGGTTGGGTTCGCGATGACGACCGCGCTCGCGGGCCTGGTCGTACATCTCGCGATAGACCTGCGCACGGTGCAGCGAGTCGAGCAATTTGCTGTAGCTGGGTGGCATTTCGAGAGTCGAAAGCACTCGGCGACGCTGGTCTTCAGGCAAGTCAATGGAAGAATTATCGCCCATTAACAAAACCGGAAGGAACTCATCCCAGGTTGCGAGTGTCTTTAACAGGCCCGGAAGTGCGCCAGGAGCATTGACCGTCCCGATGAGGACACAGATCACTTCACGACTTGAGGACAAAGAGCCGACAGCCTGCTGCCAGTCATGGCTACCGCAGGGTAAATTTTCTTCGCCAAGAAAATTTAAAATCACCGCCAAATCGCGGCGGCGGACGCTATCGTCGTCAATCAGCAGAATTTTGGTTTCACGCCACATGCAATAGCAACTTCCCTAGTCAACTCAATGCCCAAAATGAGGGGGCAAGCTAGACGCTTGCAGACACGTTATGCCTGTAGACGACTGAAATCTGGTACCAGCCACTAGTTAAGTCAAAAAACCGTGCACAGTCAAATTTATGGCGCACTATGTTTGGATTAACTGAGGGTTAATTAACCAAACAGATGGTAAACCTTTGCCGCGCTCTGTGCTTGATGGATCTGCGACATCTCGTCGACTATCGCCTGGCGCTCTCCTGTCGCCGCCTCCAGAAGCTGTTTATACACGCCCAGCAACTCCTCAAGGTTGTCGCGCAATGCGACCTCATCCACCGAAGCTTCACTCAAGACGTCTTCCATGCAGGAACGACAAGCCAGGTCCAATTCACTAATGGCCTCCCAGTTGCGCTCGGCCAATGCACCGACGAGGGCATCGCGGGTTAGTTCGATTCGCTGCAAGACAAGACTCATGGTGATCTCCTTAAAACTGCGGACCCGGAGCGGCAATGGCATCCCAACCGTCTTTGACCGTGCGAAGCAGGTCGGCGACTTCGTCGAGGATTTTTGGATCGGCGCCTACATTGGCCTCGGTGAGGCGCTTCATCATGTAGGTGTAGAGGTTATCCAGCTCACCTACACTCTCAAGGGAATTCTCAAGATCGAGCCCTTCACGCAAACCACCGATGATGCCAATGGCCTTGCCGATGAAGATGCCCCGGTTGGGAATATCCTTGCGCTCCAGGGCGCCTTTGGCTTGAGCAATACGGTCGAGACCACCTTCCATCAGCATCTGCACGAGACGGTGCGGACTGGCCTCGGAGGTTTGCGCCTGAGCGCCAATCTTCTGGTATTGGCGAAGGGCTAACATTGGATTCATGCTGTACCTCATCAAAAATCTGTGGTTCGTATAAACAATATATCGACGACGCGTCAAAAAACTTTAGCCGCGAAACACAAAAGCCCGGAGCGTTGAACGACGCTGCCGGGCTTTTGGCGTTACTGGGCTATCAGCTGTTCTTCTGCTGCGCGGCCATTGCTTCGAACATCGAAGTGATGTTGCTGGCAGTCGCTTTCAGCTTGCCGACCAGGGTATCCATGTCGTTGTACTTTTTGGTCAGTACAGCGGTCAGGGATTCGATCCGGCGATCCAAGGCAGCCTGCTCATTGGTCAACTTGGTCTTGGTCTTGTTCAAACTGGTCGTGCGCTGATCCAGAACACCGCCCGCGTCTGAAAAAGGCGCAATAGCCTTATTCATGCGCTCAAGCAGACCGTTGTTACCCGTAAATAATTCCTGAACTTCACCGCCCAGTTTTTTGTCATTCAAGGCGGCGGTGAATTTGGTGCTGTCAAAATCGAGCGCACCGGTCTTCTGGTTGGTGGTAATCCCCAATTGCGCCAGCACGGTAAGCTTGTCACCCGCACCGGTTTCCGACAGAGGCCCGCGAATAGCCGACAAGATCGAACGCGGCAACGCATCCCCCGTCAATGCCGCAGAAACGGTCGGATTACCCTCATCATCGAGCGAAGGTTTGGTGAGCGCCGTAACGCTGTTGGCGATTGCATTGTAGGCATCCACAAACTTCTGGATCGAAGCTTTCAAGCCATCAGTGTTAGTAGCAACCGTAACGGTCGCTTTGCCCACCGAAACCAGGTTGAACGTCAGCCCGGAGACCGCTTTATCCACTGCATTGGATTTGCTGGTCAACGCCATGCCATCAACGGTGAACTTCGCATCGACCGCCACTGCACCGATGGAACCGGCGGAAAACTCATCCATGGGCGAAGTACTGGTGCCGATGACATTACCGCCGTCGATGGTCAATTCAGGGATGCCACTAACAGAAATATCAGAACCCGCACCGGTGGTGGTTGAGCCCAGCACCAGACGCGAGCCGAAGGAGTCAGTCACGATGTTGGCACTGATACCTGCACTTTTGAGCGACGCGTCTGCATTGATCGAATCGCGAACAGATTGCAGCGTTGCCCCCGGCTTGATATCCAGGTTGAACGTGCCGCTGCCTTGCTCGATGGTCAACGTGCCATCAGTGATCGAGCTGGTCGTGCCGCCGGCAAAAGCTGCACTGGCCACTTTGGAAGAGGTTGCGAGGTTCGTGACGTCAATGGCGTAGGTGCCACCAACAGCCGTATTAGTCGCGATGGCGGTGACGAATTTCACTTCGGAGGAAGATGCAACAAACCCCCCAAATTGCGGAGAGGTCTTGCTCCCCAAATCCGTCATGGACTTGGCAAAGGCCGCCATCAAGGATTTCAAGGTGCCGATACCGGATATCGATGAAGTATTGGTCTTGGTACCCCGATCGATCTGCCCCTGCTTGGCCGCTTTGTCAGCATCGACCAGCGCCTTGACGATAGCAGTGGTATCAAGGCCAGAGCCTAAGCCCAAGCCCGGTAGAATTATACTTGCCATGTGAATCTCCCTTCAGTGTCTCGCCGGTCTTTTGACCACTACAACGCCCAAAAGAACATAGCAACAAATTTAGTGCCAGCTGTCAGACTTTTGCACTGAACAACAAGCTGCTTGCATCATTCAAATTATTGGCCAGTTTCAGGACTTCTTCGTTGGGGATCTGACGGACCACCTCACCGGAGTCACTGGCAATCACTTTTACCACAACTTTGCCTGAAGGCTCGTCAATCGAGAATTCCAGATTACGCCTGACCGACTGAACGAACTTTTCAATTTCCTGAACGGCCATCTTCAGTTGTTCCTGCTCGGTCTGGGCACTTTTGTTTTCATCCTTGACGGCAACCGCTGGCGCAGTTTCCGCTAGAGGCTTGTGCGCCGACTCATCGGCAACAGTCTTTGCTGCCTGCTCGCGCGCAGGATAAGACAAGTTCAGCTTGACGCTCATATCCATGTCCATCACCTCTTAAACTAAAAAGCGAGAGAGCGCGACGTGCGCACTCCCCCGCCAAAACTCACTCAGCTATTACTGAAGCAGTTTCAGTACAGCGGAAGGCAGCTGGTTGGCTTGAGCCAGGACTGCGGTGGAAGCTTGTTGCAGAGTTTGTTGCTTGGTCAGCTGTGCAGTTTCAGCAGCGAAGTCGGTATCTTGTACGCGACCCAGTGCAGCACTGGCGTTTTCGTTGATGTTCTGCAGGTTGGAGATGGTGCTGGTCAGACGGTTTTGTGCAGCACCGAGGTCAGCACGAGAGGTGTTGATTGTTTTCAGCGCAGCGTCAATTGCATCGACGGCGGCCGAGAAACTGGCCTGAATTTGAGTGTCATCGCCGGTGATAGCGATGGAGGCTTTATCAACAGCCAGGGTGGTAGCCTTAAGATCTCCAAGTGTAATAGTGATCTGGTTTTCAGTACCGGTGTTCGAACCCACCTGGAACGTCATGACGTTGGCTGCCGTTTTCAACAGATCCTTGCCATTAAGTTGGGTACTGTCGGCGATACGTGTCAACTCATCAGACATCTGAGCAAACTCAGTATTAAGAGCTACACGGTCGTCAACGCTGTTGCTGCTGTTACGGGCCTGGACAGCCAGTTCACGCATACGCTGCAGAATGTTGGTCTGCTCCTGCATCGCGCCTTCAGCGGTCTGGGCGATGGAGATACCGTCGTTGGCGTTTTTGATCGCCATGGTCTGACCACGGATCTGCGAAGTCATACGGGTAGCGATTTGCAGGCCGGCGGCGTCGTCTTTTGCACTGTTGATTTTCAGGCCGGAAGACAGGCGACTCATCGAAGTGGACAGAGCATCGGAAGCCTTGTTCAGGTTTTTCTGAACGTTCAACGATGTGACGTTAGTGTTTACTGTTAAAGCCATGACGAATTCCTCGTTGGTTGGGTACTGCGGCTTCCGGCCCTGGCAACCGCCGGGTATGGCCTAGAGAACCTTCGTAATAGTTATCGTCGGGAATGCAGGTTGCTTTAGGGGATTTTTAAAATATATTGCCATCACACTGCCACCCCCCGTAATTCAAGGGTTTGCCAGCGTGAGAGCAGCGGAAAAATGACGTCAGGGAAATGCCGGTGACGAATTGGCGAGGGCTCGCCTGCACCGGCAGAAGAGAAACCTTTTAAATTGACAGACTGCCGCGCAGCGACTGGACCAGTTCGTATTCCAGGTAGTCCGCCAGCGCCAGCCAGCTCTGTCGTCCTGAAGCTTGGCTCGATAGTGCGGTCATGACGACTGGCCAGCTGGATGCCATTGATGCTCAACGTCGAACCCAGGCCCTCGACCAGATCGGCCTGCAATAGACTCGCATCTTCAAACAGCAAGCGCACCGACAGCAGCGGCCAGCGGCGCTGTATGACTTCGGCGTTGCGCTCAAAGAACTCGCTTATGGAGCCTAGCTTTTCATTCGGGCAAATAAAATAGCGCTCAAGGTTACACCTTGAACGCTATTTTTGTGCCTGGCTTTCTTTGACTAAAGAGCCGAAGGTTCAAGGGCGATAGATGATCGCCGAACCCCATGACAATCCAACACCGAAACCACTCAGCGCAACGCGCTTCCATTTCGAGTCCAGCACATGTTTTTCCAGCAGCAACGGAATGCTCGACGACACGGTGTTACCGGTTTCAACCATGTCCTTGATGAATTTCTCGGGCTCGCCCTCGAAACGCCGCGCCACAGCATCGACAATGGCCGCGCTGCCCTGGTGAATGCAGAAGGCGTCAATATCATCGGCCGTCAGGCCCGAATCAGCGAGCAGTTCATGCAAATGCGCCGGCACTTTGAGCAGCGCGAAGTTGAAGACCTGACGGCCGTTCATGAAGAACACCCCGTCGGAAACCTTCAGGTGCGGCGCGCCGGAACCGTCGGTGCCGAACTTGGCCTTGCCCAACTGCCATGGCGCGTCTTCGCCCATCCAGGTGGCAGTGGCGGCATCGCCAAAGAGCATGGTGGTGTTGCGGTCTTCCGGGTCGACGATCTTCGAATACGGATCGGCGGTCACCAGCAGGCCATTTTTCAGGCCCGCGGCTTCCATGAAACCCTTGATGGCGTAAATGCCGTAGACATAACCGGAGCAGCCCAGGGAAATATCGAACGCGGCCACGGTGGTCGGCAGGCCCAGTTTGTCCTGAACGATGGCGGCGGTGTGCGGCAGACCTTCTTCATCGCCGTTCTGGGTAACGACGATCAGCACGTCGATGGCTTCACGCTTCAATTCGGGATTGTTGGCGAACAGCGCGTTGACTGCTTCGACACACAGGTCCGAAGTTTCTTGCCCGGCGTCTTTGCGCGGCAGGAAGGCCGAACCGATTTTGCCCAGGATGAACTCTTCATCCTTTTCGAATTTTGCACCTTGTGCGTAATTGTCCACGCCGGCTACAGGAACGTAGCTCGCAATGCTTTTTATGCCAATCATTACGGCTTCCCAATAATAAACAGCCCAATACCACCGCTCGCAAGGAATCGAGGGGCGCCGACAAACAGAGAATGGCGTCGCCCCCAGGGAGCGACTACGGGAAGAATAAAAGGCTGTCACTGGGCCAAATTGAGACCAGGCGCCATCTCCCCGATTAATACAATACAGTGAAGATGCGCGTTATGACTCGCAGGTCACGCTATTTTGCCGAATCAGCTTCACAAGCGGTTATTCGACCAACGACCAGTCCAGTGGCGTTCCGCGCTTGATGGCTAGGTGGGCGTGGCGGCCCAGAAGGGTCTCAGCGTGTTTGGTGGCGAGCCCCAAGCCAGGACAGATGGCCCGTAGATTGGCGACGCTGAAGGGTTCACCGGCGGCCATGTCCTGGGTGACATACAGCGATCGGCGGTACACCAGGGACTTGCGCCCGGCTTCGGTCACGCCGTAATGCACCTGACCCATGGTCTGCCAGGTGCATACGGTTTCGTGGCTTATGCGAGCAACTGCGCCCAGTTCACACTGGTCGGCTCGCTGAGAGTAAGGCCCTTGCCGGTCAAGGCCAGATTCTGGTAATAGGCCGAGTCCTGCTCGAAGCGCGCCTGCCACTTGTCACGCAAGGCGACACGGGCCTGGGTTGCCTCAGGCAGCACGCCCGGGTGCAGCAGTTGCGCTTGTGGCGTCCAGACAATGAGGTAACCGGCATCAGCCACTTTCAGGCACAGATCGATATCGCCAAAAACTTCTTCGAAATGCTCTTCGTCCAGACCGCCCACCGCTTCGAACACTTCCTTGCGAATCATCAGGCACGCACCGGACACCGCCGAGTAGTTCTGCTCGACCTGATGGCCATTCAGGTAGCCTTTGGCGTCCTTGCGCTCGCCGACAAAGACCGAGCCGATATCGCCATTCAAACCGAGAACCAACCCGGCTTGGGTGGTGACGCCACGGATGTCCATCAACTTGGCACCGACGATGCCGACTTCCGGACGCTGAGCCTGGTTGAGCATGGCGTCGAGCCAGTTAGCATTGAACACCTCGGCTTCGGCCGATAGCAGCACCAGGTACTCGCCCTTGGCTTCGGCGCTTGCAACGTTATACAGCGCCGAATCACTCAGATGCTGATCGGTGCGCAGCACACGAATGCGTTCGCCCTTGCCTTCCAGGCTGCTCAGCCATTCGGCCAGCTCTGACGATTGGCTGTGGCTGTCGAGAATCAGCACTTCGTGGCGCTGGTAGCGGGTGCGTTGCAGCACGCTGACCAATGCACGTTGCACATGCTCCAGGTTGTCCTGACTCTGGAGGATGATCGACACCATCGGTCGCTGAGCGTGCTGATAGTCGATCTGCCAGGTCTGCGGCAGCGTCGAGCTAACCTGACCGCGATACCCACGATTGGTCAGGTGACGGGTCAAGACTTGACGTTCCTGGGCATTTTCTTCAGCGATCGGCGCGTTGCAGATCAGCAAGGGTTCGGCCAGATGCGCCAGGCCACCAAGACCGCCGTCTTCGATCAGACGCAGCAACAGATCGAACTCCAGAGCCTGGGTGTACTCGGTCGAAAAGCCCCCGGCCTGAACCAACACGTCACGCTGGATCAACCAATGCCGCGCCATCAGCGACGGCACGGTTTGCAGCAGGTCGAGGTTCACTCCAGGACGGAATACATCCGCCAGAGCACCGTTGGCCTGACGCTGAATTTCGTCCAGCGCCACCGCACGCAAGCCTTCGACGCCGATCAGCTCAAGGCTGGCGCGCAGCAAACCGCTGGCAGTGAACTGATCACCGGCCTCGGCCAGTAACAGCCAGTCGACAGTGGACTGGGTAACGATCTGATTAATGCGTTCCACGTAGGTGGTGGGGCTGACTTTGACGAAGTGCACGGTGTCGCGCACGGATGTGGTCGTCGGTAAGTCGCCGGTGGAGAACACCACCAGGTTGAAGGCTTTGCAGTGGCCGTTGACCAGGCTGTCAAAGGTCGCCTGCAACTTGACCATGTCGGCGTCCAGATCCAGCAGCAGAATGCCGAATTGAGGGCCGCGATTGTGCTTGGCCAGATGCCTGGAGATAGCTGAAAGCTGAGCGGCATCGGGATTGCGCGCTTCAAGCCAGTCAAGTAAACGCCCGGATGGCATGCTCTGGAGCAGAGTGTGGTCATCCCGTCCTGGTACCGAATCCAGACGCTTGGCCCATGCTTGAAGCTTGAGCTTCTCGTCCTGTTCCTCGGTGCCTTCGAGCGACTCGATCAAGCGCTTGACCACCGACCGGTTGAACCGGTTAAGACTCAATGCCTCCCACAAACGGGCGCGGGTGGTGCGGTCGTTGTCGTTAGGCTGAATTCGCATCAGCTCGTGTTGCTTGAGCAGGATGCCTTCGAGTTCCTGCAATTGCAGACGGCCGGCCGGCATCGCGTGCAACAGAAATTCGAATTCAGTCAGCAGATCGAACACCGGTTTGTTATAGAACGGCATTTCTACGAACTGCTCGGGGCCGAACGAGCGAACCGGTTCTAGCCCCGCCTCGCTCCAGGTCGAACGGAAGATCAGGGTAGCTTTGAGCGAGCGACCTTCGAGCAGGCAGTCGGCCATGGCGGTAAAGCTGTCTAGAGCAATCTGTTTGACCCTGGATGGGTCACTGTCGCTGAACTGCGTAGGAATCGAGGCCAGGAATTGCGCAAACTGCTCGCGTTCGGCGACAGTTTTCGCATCCTTGTATGTCAGCACGGTCAACACATTGGTGTTGTGGTCCGAACCACCATAGTTCGCCTCACGCACAGCGTAAGGAATCGGTAGGATCCTCGCCTTGGCACACGCCAGCAGGTAGAACGCGTGGCCGATTTCCTGCCACTCGAAACTGGTACTGGCAGGCAACAGGCTGTACCACTGTTGTAGCAGGTCGGTACGGGTCACCCCATAGAACGGCGGCAGGAACTGGCCCATGAACTCCATGACACGATCTTCAGGCTGCTGTGAGTTGTAATCCTCTTGCACCCTTTGGTCGCGGCGGTAGTAATTCACTTCGGTAGCACGGGCCAAGTACATCATCCCGTAGCCATGACACAGGCCGTAGTCTGGATTGGCTTCAAGAAACTCCACCGACTCGGTCAGTGCGCGATGCAGCAGGAAGTCGTCATCGGCGGCAAACACCATGTACGGCGTGGTGACCTGATTGACGCCGTAAGTGAGTTTTTCCTGCAAGCCCTTGTAGGTGTATTGCGGCAAGTGGCGATAGTCGACTGACGGGAAGTCCCGGGCCATGTGCTCATCGCCCTCAACAGACGAGTCCAGAACCAGAACCGTGCAGGGATAACTACTGTAGTACTGCAAGGTGCGCCGCAGGAACGCGCTCCGGTTGTGGGAAATCACCACCACCGTGAACCGCTCGCTCAGCGGTGCAACGTTGTTTTGAGCACTGTTTTGAACCTGCATCTTTCTATCCCCACAACCGGCCAATCGCCAAGAACCTGAAACCACTTTTAATTAACGAACGCGACGCAGATAACCGTCCGGCGCTACCGTGATCAGCAGCTTGTTCTGCAACTGCTGGTCAATCTCGAAGTCCTGGTTTTCTTCCAGGTACTTCCACACGGCGGTTTTCGGGTTGTCGCCCGGGCCCCATGGGCGATCCGGGAAGAAATCGGCCGGCATGTCTTCAACCACGGTGTCCATGACCACGCAGTAGCTGTCCACCGACACCAGCGGTGCGTAGAGACGCAGCTCTTCGAGCACATGATCGTGGGTGTGATTGGAGTCCAACACCAGAATGACTTTCTTGCCTTCGGCCGCGGCACGTACTTGCGCGGCAATCGCCGGATCGATGCTCGAACCTTCGATCATCGAAACGCGCTTGCTCATCGGGTGGCTTTCGATGGCTTCACGGTTGTGCGGGCGGATGTCGAGATCAATGCCCAGCACTTCACCGTGACCTTGCAGCTCCAGCAGGGAGGCGTAGTAAATGATCGAACCACCGTGGGCGATACCGCACTCGATGACCAGATCCGGCTTGACCTGCCAGATGATCTCCTGCATCGCCATCATGTCTTGCGGCAGCTGGATGATCGGACGGCCCATCCATGAGAAGTGGTAGCTGTACTTGTGCTTGGCGGACTCGTTGAAAAAGTCACGGGCTAGGCCGACGACTTTCTGGTCGTCGCCCTGACGGGCGATCTCTTCCCGGCACTCGGCTTCAAAGGCTTTATGGATGCTGTTGTCGGTCATCTGAAAATCTCAATGGTCACTGGAACGAAGCGCTGTCGACGGCGTGATAGACGTAGCGCCCACCGGTCATCCGCTTGATTTCTTCGAGGTAGTTGGAGTTCATCACAAACAGGTTAGCGCCTTTGGGCAAGGCATCCATGGCCTCTTGCGGCGAGGACACCCGCACGCCGCTCAGCGGCAGATAACGCCCCTGTTTGGCCGGGTTGATATCCACCACGCGATCCACCGCCACGCCCAATCGTTGCAAGAACAGCGAATAAATCACGCCTTTGGACGACGCGCCCCAGATCGCCGAACCCTGCTCGGGTGCGGCCCGGATGATCTGCACCGCGCAGTCGAGACTGGCGGTGAAATGATCTGACAGCGTCAGCAACGACGGTGCCTCGACCGGCGTACGGCGCAACGTCGACAGATCCGCAACGATGTACAGGTATTGACCACCGAAGAGGTGCCCCGCCTCGTGCACCGTTCCGAACATTGCGCGTAAATCCTCAAGGCGAAAGTAGTTCACATGCTCGTAGAAAACGTCGAACCAGGCGTTGTGTTCGACAATCCAATCGAAGCACGGCACCTCCATGTAAGTTTGCCCGCCATGGTTGGCACGGGAAATTTCAGCCAGGAAACTGACCGGATCGCTGATATGTTCCAACACGTGGCGCAGGACGATCGCTTCGGCGGCCAGCCCCAGTTCCCGGGTGAAGGGGGCCTTGATCACTTCCGTATTGTCGCCCTCATAGGAAGGGTCGATCCCGGTGATGGCATAGCCGAGCCCCCGAAGCATCTCCAGGAAGTAGCCTTTGCCACAACCGACTTCAATCAGACTTTGACCCTTGAAATGACGCGCTAGGATGGCTTCGACATCAGTCAAGTGCTGCTGAAATTGCACCGAATGAGCTTGTTCGTTTTGATAGTCGACGTCGTAGCTGAGTTTGCTGGCGTCAAATGCCTGGTTGAAGATCAGCCCGCTCTGGCTGTCCTGCACTAGCACAATATCCGCGCTGCCCGAAGCCTGCGCCTGTTCGGCACTGGCAAACGTGCGGTTTTGCAGAACTGGCAGCCCGGTCGCTCGATAGAGTTCATGCTGCATTCTCTTCTCCCGCCAGTTGCGAAATCCGCTGGGCAACGCCCCAAAACGCCATGGGCTCATGGGCGGAGTAACCGTAGCGCCCCAGATTCAGGACGATGGAGGATTGACGCTGGCGCACACGCTGCTCAACCAGCGCCCGCACGGAAACTGGTTGGCCACTGCAACAGTTGATCACGCCATCGACATTGCGATGAGCAATGAACGATGCCAGCCGGGAAGCGGCTTGTCTGATCTCCAGGTAGTCACGCAACTGATCGCCCATCGACATATCGAACTGCGTGTCACCGGCATCGATGGCCCGATCGAGACTGGCTAACAGGCTGTTGTGATTCTGTCCCTCGCCATACAGATAGAACAGGCGTGCCCACTGCAATGTGAACGCACGTTCACGCTGCAAGGCTTCGAGGAACAGGCGCAAAGTGTGTTTGGCCAGGCCATAGGGGGTGCCGGGCTGTGCGGCCACCGCCTCACTTAGCGGGCCACTTTGCAACCCATACTCAAAACAGGTTCCCGTGACCAGCACTTGGCTGACACCGGCCTCAATCACCCGCTTGAGAAAGGCATAATCCAGGGGCAGGTTCCGCTCGAAATGGAACAGTGCCTGGTAGTTTGGCAGGCCGGTCCATGCCAGATGCGCAATGGCATCCATGCCATCGGCCAAGCTTTCCACGTCCAGATCCGGTGCGTGGATATCAGCGGTGACAAACTCCACTTCATCGAACCACGGCATGGCACGCGCGGCTTCGATATTTCGAGAAACCGCACGAACCTTGAAGTCTTTGGCGAGCAAGGCGCTGATCAGATGCCGGCCGACAAAACCGGTGGCGCCAGTGACCAGCACTGTCATGGCGTGCCCCGTCACAGCTCGACTCCGCTGAAGTCTTCGTCCAGCAGAGGATGGCATGCATCTTTGGCTGACAAGTTCTTGACGGGCAACGGCCAAGGGATCGACAACGCAGGATCTGTGACCGACAGGCCTGCTTCATGATCCGGCACGTAGTCCGCGTCTGTCAGATAGAGCACTTCCGAGTCGTCGGTCAGGGATTGAAAGCCATGGGCGAAGCCCGCCGGAATCAGCAAACTGCTCCCATCGTCGGCCCGCAGCTCTTCGGCGTGCCACTGCAAATAGGTAGGGGACTGCGGCCGTAGATCGACCACCACATCCCACACTGCACCACGTACGCAGGTAATCAGCTTGGACTCTGCATAGCCGGCTTTCTGGTAGTGCAGACCACGCACACAGCCCTTTTCGACCGTACGCGAATGGTTGATCTGACGGATGGCAAACGGGCGGCCCTGCGACGTCAGACGGGTCTGGCAAAACAGTCGGGCAAACCGGCCCCGGTCATCGCAGAACACTTTTTGCCGGATCAGATACAATCCCTCCAACTCCAGGGCCTGGAGCGTGAAATCAGTCATGACCGTTCCCTGTAGAGATTCAATTGATTCAAGGTTATCGTGCGCATGTCGTCACCGTTCTGCGACGCCAGATGCCAATCGAGGGTCTGGGTCAGACACTGCTGCAACGACCAGCGCGGTTGCCAGGCCAATAGTTGACGGGCGCGGCTGCTATCCAGGCGCAACAGACCCGCCTCATGCAAATCACTCGGCTCGATACGTAATCCGCGCGCTTGGGGCCAGCGGTTGGCGAGCAACTCGACCACTTCGCCGACGCTGCACATGTCCGCTTCGCTCGGGCCGAAGTTCCACGCACCGGCAAACTCCGGGCCTTGCTCGTAGAGGCCGGCGGCCAATTGCAGATAACCGGCCAACGGCTCCAGGGCGTGCTGCCAGGGGCGCACGGCGTGCGGGTAGCGCAAGGTCACCGGCTCATCCGCCGACCAGGCCTTGAGCACGTCGGGAATCAAACGCTCCGGCGCAAAGTCACCACCGCCCAGCACATTGCCGGCACGCGCCGTGGCCAGCGCCAGACCGTGCTCGGCATACTTTTCGACGGGGAAAAACGATGCGGCGTAAGACTGGGCCAGCAACTCGCAGCAAGCCTTGCTGCTGCTGTACGGATCGTGACCACCGAGCGCTTCGTCCTCGCGGTACGGCCATAGCCATTCTTTGTTCGCATAGACTTTGTCAGTGGTCACCAGCACGCAGGCGCGCACGCCGCCGACCTGGCGGATTGCTTCGAGCAGATTGAGGGTGCCCATGACGTTGCTGGAATAGGTGCCCAGAGGGTCGCGATACCCTTCGCGCACCAGCGGCTGAGCCGCCAGGTGCAAGACGATTTGCGGCTGCGTCTCGACGATCAGTTCCAGCAGGGCGCCGAGATCACGCAGGTCGCCGCGTTGGTCATTGATGCCTTCGTGCACTCGCGCTAGTTCGAACAGGCTTGGCTCGGTGGACGGGTCGAGGGCAAAACCGCTAACCTCGGCACCGAGGCTTTGCAGCCACAGGGTCAGCCAGCTGCCCTTGAAACCGGTGTGCCCGGTGACCAGCACCCGTTTACCGCGCCAGAATTGCGGGCTCAGTCCCATTGCTTCCATGGGGCCTCCCCGCTCTGCCACAGTGCTTCGAGGTGGTTCTTGTCGCGCAGGGTATCCATCGGTTGCCAGAAGCCCGAGTGTTCGAAGGCACGCAATTGTTCAAGCTCGGCCAGACGCATCAGCGGTTCCGCTTCCCAACTGGTCGCATCATCCTCGATGTAGGGCAGAACCTGCGGTGACAACACAAAGAAACCACCATTGATCCAGCCGCCATCGCCGCGTGGTTTTTCCGTGAACCCCATCACCTGGTCGCCGATGCGTTGCAGGGCGCCATAACGACCAGGCGGTTGCACAGCGGTGACGGTGGCCAACTTACCGTGGGCCTTATGAAAGCTCAGCAGCGCACTGATATCGACGTCGGAGACACCATCGCCGTAGGTAAAGCAAAAGGCATTTTCGTCTTTCAGGTAGGGTGCAGCGCGCAGCAGACGGCCACCGGTCATGGTTTCCTCGCCGGTATCGATAAGGGTGACACTCCACGGCTCGCTGTAGTTCTGGTGCACGTCCATGCGGTTGTTGCGCATGTCGAAGGTGACGTCGGAGGTGTGCAGAAAGTAGTTGGCGAAGAAGTCCTTGATCGCGTAGCCCTTGTAGCCAAGGCAGATCACGAAGTCATGAATCCCGTGGGCGGAGTACTGTTTCATGATGTGCCAAAGAATTGGCTTGCCGCCGATTTCGATCATCGGCTTGGGCTTGAGGTGCGACTCTTCGCTGATCCGCGTGCCGAGACCGCCTGCCAGAATTACTGCCTTCATCGCTATCCTCTTGCTCTTCGCTCGTCCCGCCCCAGCAAGGGTCGGCGAACCGTCAGATGCACATCGTTTACCTGCAGCCACAGGGCCGTTCACACCTGCGGGGGTGAAGGTTTTATGGCGATATACGGGAGACTTGCAGGAAGTGAGCCAATTGCGCGGGACAAAAAAGATCGCAGCCTTCGGCAGCTCCAGGTGTCAATACATCTCTGTGGCGCTGCCACAGGCTGCGATCTTTTGATGTTTAGAAGGTAATAACGGAATCAGTCCGGCAACCAGCCCCACAGCCAGTGCTGAAGGTTATCGCCCCGCAGCATGAAATCCCGATGAACCGCTTCACGCAGTTCATCGCCCATGCGGTAACTCGCGTCCGGATCGGCCAGGTGCATGCGGATCGCCTGCAGCCATTCGTCCGTGCTGTTGCTGTAGACCCTGGTGCACGGCAAATGGCCGCGATAAGCCTCGGTGTCAGTGCAGATCACCGGGTAGCCGCAGGCGCCGTACTCCAGCAAGCGCAGATTACTCTTGCAGTCGTTGAAGATGTGAAACTCCAGCGGCGCCAGCGCCAGATCGAGATTCAGGCTCGCCAGTTTGAACGGGTAACTCTGCAGGCTGATGGTCGAGTGGAACTCATGGATGTAAGGACGCAATTCGTCCGGGCACATGCCGAAGAACACCCACTCCACTTCATTCGCCAGTTCGCGAACCACGTCGGCAATGATCTCCAGGTCACCGGTGTGGCTGGCGCCGCCGCCCCAGCCGACCCGCGGCTTGCTGGAGGTACGACGATGGCTGGTCAGCGTCGCCCATGGTTCCGGCGACAGCATGTTCGGCACCACGCGAATATCGCTATGCATGCTCGACAAGGCATCAGCCAATGGCTGGGTGGTGACCACCACGCGGTCGCATAGACCGATGCCTTCACGCAACATTTGCTCGGTGTTGACCGGCATATTGCGGGCGAGGGCATTTTTCTTCGGCGAACTGACGATGTAATCGTCTAGCTCGAAAATCCGCAGTGCGCTGGAATACTTTTTCATCCGCAGAATATCGCCGGCAGAGCCTTCGCTGTAACGTCCTTGCAGGACAATGGTGTCCGGGGCCAGACGCTCGATCTCCATGATCGACGGCGACTCATGGGCCACCCGTGAGATCACTCGCCCAGCGGCTTCGAGTTCTGCCAGCGGAGCGATCACTCGGTAGTGACCGACGGCAGTGCTGTTGACCGGAAGACCGAGGACCAGTGGCAAGGAACGGGTGCAGAACGGGTTCCAGTTGTTACGTAGGGAAGGTTCCAAACTGAAGCTGGAAACCCCAAGGCTCAGTGCCGGGCTGTAGGCTGGATCCTTGGCGATCTTCGGCAACCATTTTCGATAGAAGTCTTCCTGTTCACGCTCGCACAGCTCCAGCGTCGGCCCCTCGCCTTCCGAGGCCAACACCACACTGGAATACGGCGTCCAGACAACCAGATAGCCGTTCTTGTTCGCCCGCAGGCACAAGTCGACATCGCCCAGCCCCTGGGTAAACGTCGTCTCATCAAGCTGCCCCAGACTGTCGAACACTTCCTTGCGAACCATCAGGCATTGGTCACTGACCGCACTCCAGTTCTGGGTCACGTGCAACCGCTGCATGTAGCCGCGAGAGTCGGCAGCCTCTCCGGCGAATGGCGAACCGACCGCCCCCGCCAACCCGAGGATCAACCCGGCGCTGACAATCGAACCCTGCGGACTGAGAATCCGGGCACCGACCACCCCCACTTCGGGACGCAGTGCGTGGTTGAGCAATTCGTCTAGCCAGTCGCTGTCGCAGATTACCGTCTGAGGACTGAGTAGCAGCAAATATTCGCCATGAGCCAGGCTAGCGGCAAAGTTGCGGATCGCTGCGTCGTTGGCATCACCAGCGTAACGCAGCACCCGCAGCATCGCGGCACCCAGCTGCGTCATGGCAGCCAACCAGTCGAGCATCGCCGGGTCGTCAGTGCCGCTGTCGACGATCAGAATTTCGTACTGGGTGTAAGCCGTGCGCTCGATCAAACCTTCGGTGCAACGCTGCAAGGCGTAAAGCGAATCACCGGTCTGGATGATGACCGATACCAGCGGGCGCGCCTCAGACCGGTAATCGATGCGATTGATCAGTGGCAATTTTTCGTGGCGGATAGTGTGCGCCACGCCGATACGGTCCAGATGCGCTCCGACCATGCCAGCGTTGTTTTCGATGACTTCGGGCAATGATAGCCAGTCGGCAAAGGCCAGGCTCGACTCCACCTGAATCTCGGCAATGTGCTCGATGGACTGCGGACCGACCTCTTCTACCAGACGCCACATCAGGTCATGGGGTGCCAGCTCGCCGTGAGCCGGGTCGAACCCACCCAGGGCCATGAAACGCTGACGTTCGAAGGCCAGGGCTCGGCCAACGTAGGGGTAGGCGCGCATCAGGTCAAGGTTGAAATCGGGCTTGAACACCGGGTCGATCGACTCGCCGTCGACCAGCGCACCCTCGTCGCTGTAGACACAGAAGATCCCCCCAGAACCAGCAATGCGCTCCGCCAGAATCAGCAGAGCGGATTCACGCAAGGTGTCGCCGGCCCGCAACAGGTAAAACCAGTGAGCACCTTCCAGTTGTGGGACCACTGCATTGAGCTGTTGCGCCCAGTTCGACTGGAACGGCAACTGAACGATTCGATCATCGGCATCACAGTGCGCATCGGACAGCACCACCACTGCCTGAGGCGCATACAGTTGAGCACTGATGCTCTGCAATGTCGCTTTCAACGTTGCGCTGTCGGCACCGCGGCCAATGACGATCGGCACGATCTGCGGGCGGAACGCCCAGCTGTCGATGCGCTGCGGCATGAGTCGCTGCTCGACTGTCGAGAACCTGCGAATCGCCAGCCATTCGCGATAGAAGTCGGCGTAACTCTCGCTCTCCCCACCCACTCGACCATCCACCACTGTGCTGCGGTTGCCGAGGATGCGCGTCACGTACAACTCTTCCCAGACGTGGGGTTGATTAATGACTTTGCCTAGGTCGATATAGCGAACCCAGCCCGATGCCGGCGCCGATTCACCACTGCGTACCGCGAGCATCTGCGCCAGCCAGCTCCACTCAAGCGCCGCAGCCTTGAGCATCTCAGGGGTCCGACTCAGTCGCTGCGCATACAGACGCTCGGTGCTCAGCACGGAGCCAAGCGACACCAGGTTACCGCGGCGCATCAGGCACACGAACAAGGCGAAATCGAGCATGGCGATGAACCCGGCGCCTTCCTGGATCAAGGCTGGCAACAGCTCCAGCACATCGGCGCGACGCATCAGGGCCGCGCTGAAGTTACCGAGAAAATTCTTGGGTGTGCCCTCGAAGATCGCCAGCATATCGTCGCCCTTGAGCAGCGCATCGCTCGGGCAAAAGCGGCAGTTGTCCACGCGCGACGGCAGCAGAAAATTGCCGGCATCGCTGAGCATGCGCAGGGCAAACACCAAATTGACATCGGGATGCTCGATCAGCACCTGGGCCTGCAAGGCAACGCTGGGCGCAAACAGACGGTCGTCGTCGCACAGCACTTTGATGAACTCGCCACGGGCTTCTTCTACACAGCGCAGAATATTCTTCTGAAACCCGAGACGTTGCGGATTACGCAGGTAGCGAACCGGATGAGCCGGCTTGGCGAAGCCCTCCACAATGTTGCGGATGTCATCGTCGAGCGAGTCATCGCAGATGACGATTTCAACATGCTCGTAGGTCTGAGCGAGTGCACTCATCAGCGCCTGGCTGAAGAAGCGCGAATTGTAGGCGGGAATGACGATACTGACGAGGGGGTGTTGATTCACGGCGGAAAACTCTCGAGCGGCGGGCCTCTACCCTTTCAGGCAGAGGCCCCGGAACCGCTTACAAAAAGACGGTTGGCAGCTCGGCAGGCGCTGGCTCAGACCTTGTTGAACAGGCCCAACTGAGCGATCTTGCTGAAGGCCAGTTGCGAGGCCTGCAACATGGTTTGTTGCAAGGTCAGACGGGTCATCACTTCAGCCGGATCGGAATCGCGGATTGACGATTGGGTCTGGGCATTAGCCAGCGTCAGGCTCTGGTTGGTATCGTTCTGGGTCTCCAGAGCAGCACCGCGACCACCCACCGAACTCAAGGCGCTGGACAGCTGATCGGTGCCGCTGGCCAGGTTGGCAATACCGGAAGCCAGTGACGCTTGCAGCTTTTGAGTAGCGATCGGGTCACCATTGGTTGGTGTATTCAGAGCGGTTTTCAGTTGGCTCACGGTGTCCAGGATGTTCTGGGTTTCGTGAGTGTTGACCGCGATGCTGAATTGATCGTTGGCAGCCGGCGCACCGCTCAACGTGAAACTCACACCCGATGCAGTGGCGACGCTACCGGCCATGGTTCCGCTAGACACAGGCTTACTGCTGGCCGTCAAAGGCGCCGCATACAGGTCGAAGGCGGTGGCGCTGGTGAACTTGAGGATCGCCGAACCGGTAGGGAAACTGGCGTGGTAATCCGCCGGGTTGGTGATGCTGCTGGTGGTGACCTGCGCCGCCGAAGGGTTGCCCGGGCTGCCGGTTGCACTGAAGGTGTCCGGCTTGGCCGCCAGGGTAAACGTGTGGCCAGGCAGCACGGTCGCCGCCGTATCGCCGGCACTCAGGTTGATGTTCAGGGTCAGCTCGATGCCACGGAAAGTGACGGCCTGGCCGGTCTTGCTGGCAGGGTCGAACGCACCGCCCTGACTGGCTTCGGCAGTCACGTCGTTGCCGCCCGAGTCAGTGATTTTCAGCTGGGTGCCGCTGACGAAGTCCACGGTATACGGCTCGCCGCTGCGGAATTTGGCGTTGTAGGTGACGTTCGACGACACCTGGCCGTTGGACAGGGTCACGCGGCCGTCATCCACGACCGGCGCGGTCCGGGTAACCTCGCTACGGCTGGTGTTGATCGCCTGCTGGAACGCTTCCCAACCGGTGCTGTTGGTGGCCATCGACATGGTGTCGCCGATCGCCAGGTCAAGCGTCACCTGGTCGCCGTTGTAGCTGTAGGTACCATCGTTGTTACGCGTGAACGGAATTGTATCGCCCTTGGAACCGGCGAAGATGTATTTGCCGTTCTCGTCCTTGCTATTCATCAGGCTCAGCAACTGCTCTTCGATCTGCCCCAACTCCGATGCGTTGGCCTGGCGATCGGCATCGGTGTAACCGGCGTTGCCGGCGCCCACAGCCAATTCCTTGGCGCGCTGCAGCACGCTATTTATGCTGGTCATCACCGCTTCGGTCGTGCCCAGGGTCGCCTTGATGGTCGTGGTATTGGCCTTGTACTGATCAAGCATCGACGCCTGTTGACCCAACTGCAGCAGACGCGAGGCGCCAACCGGATCATCGGCGGCGGTGTTGACGCGAACCAGGCTGCTGGCCTCTTCGCTGCTTTTGACTACGTTGGCGAAATTTTTCTGGTAGTTCGCAGCAGAGGACTCGTAAAACTGGGCGGTAGAAATGCGCATGGGCTACGACTCCTTAAAGACTGTTGATCAGTGTGCTGAAGATTTCCTGCGCAGCCTTGATGATCTGCGAAGACGCGGTGTAGTACTGCTGATATTTGACTAGGTTGCCGGTTTCCTCATCGAGGTCGACACCCGACAGCGAATCGCGAGCGCCCTTGGCGTTGGCCAGGATAGCGGTGGTCGCGGCACTGTCGAGCTTGCCTTGCGCGGCCTTGGCGCCGACGCCTTCGACCAGTTTGCCGTAGGCGTCGGTCAGGGAAATGCCTTTACTGGCCGAACCGGTATCCACGGTCTGCTTGGTCTGCAAGCCGGCCAGTGCGGTACCGTTACGGTTGTCCAGCGTACCCGGTTGACTGAGCGTGACGTTAATTGCACTGCCTTGACCTGGCGAACCGGCCACGGTCATATCAAAGGTCGCCGTACGCTGCACGGCGGGTGGCCCCGGATCCATGATCGCGGCGCCGCTGGCGTCGACCAGTGGAATGCTCAGGCTGAGCGTATTGTTCTGGCCCGGCACAATGGTGCCGCTGCTGAGTGCATTGCCTTTGGCATCGAGCAATTGGTAAGTCTGGGTGGTGCCACCGCCGGCACCGAAAACCACTTTGACCGGAGTCGAATTCTGCAGCCCGTTCTGAATGGCCAGAGTGGTCGCCGAGTCATACATATCAAACTGCGTGGTCAGGGTCGGTTGACCACTGGCCGGGATCGTCAAGGTGCCGCTACCGCCCGGTGCGATGGACGCGCTCAACGGTGCCGCGATGGCCAGACGCTTGCTGTCGGTCATCTCGGTCTTGATGTTCGCCGCCGCGTTGCGGGTCGGCGTGATCTTGAACGTGTCGCCCGCCGCGGCGGTGCCGCCGGAAAGCTTCAGCGAGAAACCGTCGATTACCGGCGGCGGCGTGGTCAGGGTGCTGAAAGCGCCCATGGACGTGCCATCTGGCAGACGCGACACGGTGTAGTTGGTGCCGCTGGTGAAGGTGACCTTGTAATCGTTGATGGTCAGCTTGCCGCTGTCTTCGATACTCACATCAAAGTTACCCGAGCCGGCACTGTTGCCGACCGTGGCAACGCTGCGCTGGGCCATCTGCGCGGCACTGTTGATGCTGTTGAACAGGTTCGAGCCGAACTCACCGTTCTTGTCGATGCCCTGGGCCTGAATGGTGTTCATCTGATCGGCAACGACCAGGGCCACGCGCCCCAGTTCGTTCATCGCCGGGTCCAGTACGGTGCTGCGATAGCGCAGCAAACCACCCATTTCACCACCGGTCATCACCGACGTGATGTCAACGGTGCTACCGGCGCGATTGAGCTGAATGCCCATGCGCGAAGGGTCGTTCAGGCTTGACGCCACGGACAGGGTGCTGGCGGTGCCGCCGATGACCAGCGGCTGGCCGCTGCCCAGATAAACGTCAAGGTTACCGTCGCGTTCGATGACCTGCGCACCGGTGAAGGTGGAGAGCTGACGCACGGTTTCGTTACGCGCATCGAGCAGCTCGTTCGGCATGCCGCCGGATTTGGAAATCTCGGAAATCTTCTGGTTCAACTGCGCCACGGTGGCGGCCAGTTTGTTGACCTGGTCGGCCATGTCCGCCAGGTTGCCGTTGACGTTGGCGTTCTGCTGCGTCAACTGGCTGGAGATCGAGTTGAAACGATTGCTCAAGGCCTGGGCATCGCTGAGCAGCAGCTGGCGCGACGCGTCATCACCCGGCTTGGCGTTGACGTTCTGCACCGAGGCGAAGAACTTGGTCAGGGCGCCGTTGAGGCCGGTGCCGCTGTCCGAGAGCAAGGCGTCGAGCGGGCTGATCTGCCCGGCATACGCAGCCGCATCGCTGTTGAGCGAGGTGGTGGTCTGCAGTTGCGCATCGAGGTAGCTGTTGTAGACGCGACGCACATCGGCCAGGGTCGTACCGGTGCCGATGTAGACATTGCCGAACTGATTCGAGGCTTTGGTGCCCTGCACGGTTTGCTGGCGTGAATAACCGGCGGTGTCGGCGTTGGCAATGTTATTGCCGGTAGTCATCAACGAGGATTGGCTAGCAGCCAGACCCGACATCCCGATATTGAGCAAACTCATGGTTCAGACCTTATGCCTTGTGCCTATAGAGGCGTAGTAGAAGCGCCCGCCGCAGCGTAGTTTTGGTAACTCGTCATCTGCTTGGCTATCTGCGAAATCTTGCTTGCGTAGGCCGGGTCTGTCGCATACCCGGCTTTCTGCAGCTCGCGTACAAACTGTTCTGGGTTATCGGCAGACTTCAGAACATCTTGATAGCGATTATTGGTTTGCAGCAAAGTCACCAGGTCATGGAAGCTGTCTTTGTAAGAATCGTAGGAGCGGAACTCTGCCGTCTCCTTGACCATCTCGCCATTCCTGAATTCGCTGGTGATCGCTCGCGCCGATTCACCCTTCCAACTGCTGCTGGCCTTGATGCCAAACAGGTTGTGACTGCTGCTGCCATCCTGGGCACGCATGACCGATTTGCCCCAACCGGTTTCCAGGGCCGCCTGGGCCACCAGGTAACGCGGATCGACGCCGATACGGTCGGCGGCTTCCTTGGCCATCGGCAGCATGGTGTTGACGAATTCGTCGGCGGAACTGAAGGCTTTCTTCGGTGGTGCCAGCGGAATCTGCGCCATCGCACGGCCGTAAACCTGCAGACGTCCGCTCGACTTGTTATCGGTTGGCGAGGGCAGCCAGTCGCCATTGAACAGCGGGCCGGCACGGGTCACGACCGGAGTCGCGGCGCGCTCAGGCAGCAAGGCTTTGTTCGGGGTTGTAGCGGCAGTCGTTGCCGAAGGCACCAGGCCGGCGAGCAAGCGGTCGGCCAGTTTCGGCGGCAAAGCCAGACGGCGCTGATTGATCAGCTCCATGTCATTGTGATGCGTGCCCTCGCCTGTTGGCGCTTTCACCGAACGCGAGGCCCACAACGGACGCTGACCATTGAGCCGCGACAGCGGACCGTCTGAGGCCGCAGTGCCTGCGGCAACCGGTGTTGGCACGGCCGCTTTCGCCGCTTCCTGCTTGGCGGCGGACGCGGCTGCGGCCTCGCCCGGCGCCAGCGGTTTGTTCTTCGACATCTGGCGCATCAGCACGTCCGCCAGACCGATACCGCCGCCCTCGCGGGACATGGAAACGGCCAACTGCTGGTCGTACATTTCCTGGTATTGCTTGGCCGCCGGCGTGTTGAGCGGATTGTCCTTGCCCAGCGCATCGGTGGCCGAGCGCATCGACTTGAGCATTTCACCGAGGAACAGCGACTCGAATTCCTGCGCCACTTTGCGCATGTTCGCGTCACTGTCCTTGTCGCCGACCTTGAGCTGGTTCAAACGATTCAAGTCCGAATAGGAGCCCGAATCGTTGCTGCTGACACCCAGGCCGCCCTTGCGCATATCCATGGTCGCTGTCCTCAGATCACAATCAGGTCGGCTTGCAACGCGCCAGCCTGTTTCAATGCTTCGAGGATCGCCATCAAGTCACCCGGTGCCGCGCCGACCTGGTTCACCGCACGCACAATTTCGTCGAGGGTGGTGCCCGGGCCGAACTTGAACATCGGCTTGGCTTCTTGCTGAGCGTTGACCCGCGAGCGCGGCACGACGGCGGTCTGGCCATTGGACAGAGGGCCGGGCTGGCTGACAATCGGGTCTTCGGTGATGGTCACCGTCAGGCTGCCGTGAGTCACGGCGGCCGGTGAAACCTTGACGTTCTGGCCGATCACGATGGTGCCGGTGCGCGAGTTGATGATGACTTTCGCCACCGCCTGACCCGGGTCGACTTCAAGGTTTTCGATGATCGACAGATAGTCGACGCGCTGACTTGGATCGAGCGGCGCGCTGACCCGAATCGAACCGCCGTCGATGGCCTGGGCAACGCCAGGGCCGAGCATGTCGTTGATCTTGTCGACGATGCGCTTGGCGGTGGTGAAGTCCGAACGGTTGAGGTTCAGGGTCAGGCTGTTGCCCTGGTTGAAACCGCTCGGCACCGAACGCTCCACCGATGCACCGCCCGGGATACGACCGGCCGACGGAACGTTGACGGTGATCTTCGAACCGTCGCGGCCTTCGGCATCAAAACCGCCGACCACCAGGTTGCCTTGGGCGATTGCATAGACGTTGCCGTCGATACCTTTGAGGGGTGTCAGCAGCAAGGTGCCGCCGCGCAGGCTCTTGGAGTTGCCGATGGACGAAACGGTGATGTCGACCTGCTGACCCGGCTTGGCGAACGCCGGCAGATCAGCACTGATCGACACGGCGGCGACGTTCTTCAACTGCACGTTGCCCGAACCCGGCGGCACCTTGATGCCGAACTGCGAGAGCATGTTGTTGAAGGTCTGCAGAGTGAACGGGGTTTGCGTCGTCTGGTCGCCGGTGCCGTTAAGCCCGACCACCAGGCCGTAGCCGATCAATTGGTTGGAACGAACGCCGGAAATACTGGCGATATCCTTCAGCCGCTCGGCTTGCGCGTTGAACGCAGCCGAGAGCATCAGGGCAGCCACCATCAGGTGTTTAAGATTCAACGTGGCCACCTAGAAAGGGAACAGCGGGCTGAGGAAGAAACGGTCGAACCAGCCTGGCTGACTCGCATCGGCAAACGCACCGGTGCCCGAGTAGGTGATGCGTGCATCGGCGACGCGGGTCGACGACACGGTGTTGTCGGTGGAGATGTCATCGGCGCGCACCATGCCGGCAATCCGCACCAGCTCATCGCCGGTGTTGAGCGTCAGCCATTTCTCGCCGCGCACG
Organism: Pseudomonas sp. PS02303; assembly: GCF_029959925.1. NCBI lineage: Bacteria > Pseudomonadati > Pseudomonadota > Gammaproteobacteria > Pseudomonadales > Pseudomonadaceae > Pseudomonas > Pseudomonas sp. PS02303. The sequence continues at coordinate 14,421 of NZ_JASCOM010000006.1, read as the reverse complement.
GCGATGATGCCGTTGGGCAGCACGTCGGCGACGGTCACGGTGATCGAGCCGGTCAGGCTGTTGCTCTGCCCGGATTTGCTGTCGCCCTTGGTCGCACGGTCGCCTTCGTAGCCAACGTCCAGGCTCAGGCTACCGCTGCCCACAGGGTCGCTGGTGCTCAGGCCACCGCCAAAGAACGAGCTCAGGCCGATGTCGGTCTTGCTGTTCTTGCCGATTTGCGAGTTGGCGTTCTTGCTGGCCTGGGTGCGCTCGTTCAGGGTGATGGTGATGATGTCACCGACCCGGAACGCCTTGCGGTCGCTGTACAGGTTCTGTTCAAAGCCGGCCTGATAGATCGAGCCGTTATTGGCGGCAGCCGGCAACGGCGTGCGCGGCAACACCGGGGCGTAGTAAGGGTCATTGGGCTTGGGTGGCGGAGCGACGCAGCCCGCGAGCACGACGACCCCACTCAGTGCCAGAACAGATACAAAGCGATTCATGACCCTACCTCACGGTGTTGCAGACGACCTCATGGCCGCCTCATAGACTGATTACAGATTCTGCGTTACGAACGAGAGCATCTGGTCGGCGGTGGAGATCACCTTGGAGTTCATCTCGTAAGCGCGCTGAGTGGTGATCATGTTGACCATCTCTTCAACGGTGCTGACGTTGGACGTTTCCAGGGTGTTCTGCAGCGTGGTACCGAAACCGTTCAGGCCCGGGGTGCCGACTTGCGGCGCGCCGCTGGCAGCGGTTTCCAGGAACAGGTTGTTACCCACGGCTTGCAGGCCGGCCGGGTTGATGAAATCGGCGGTTTGCAGGTTGCCGATCACCTGGCTGGCCGGGTTACCCGGAACGGTGACCGACACGGTGCCGTCGCGACCGACCGTGAAGGTCTGCGCGTCGTTCGGAATGACGATGGCCGGCTCCAGGGCGAAGCCGCTGGCATTGACGATCTGGCCGTTGGAATCGAGGTGGAACGTGCCGTCACGGGTGTAGGACGTGGTGCCGTCCGGCTGCAGAATCTGGAAGAAACCACGACCATCGACGGCCAGGTCCAGCGGCTGCTCAGTGGTTTGCAGGCTGCCGGCGGTGAAGTTTTTCTGGGTGCCGACGATGCGCACACCGGTACCCACTTGCAGACCCGACGGCAGTTCGCTGTCCTGGGTCGACTGGGCGCCTGGCTGGCGCTTGATCTGATAGAGCAAGTCCTGGAACTCGGCACGGTCACGTTTGAAACCCGTGGTCGACACGTTGGCCAGGTTGTTGGAAATGGTCGTCAGGTTGGTGTCCTGGGCGGACAGACCTGTTTTGGCAACCCATAGAGCCGGAAGCATTCGATTCTCCTCGTGCGCCTGTTTTACGGCGCGACGTTCTGATAATTAGCTGATCTGCAAGACCCGAGCCATGGCCTGGTCATCGTCTTTGGCGGTGTTCATCATCTTGATGTGCAGCTCGAACTGCTTCGACAAAGCCAGCACCGAGGTCATCTCTTCCACGGCGTTGACGTTGCTCGACTCAAGGAACCCGGACACCAGTTTGACGCCTGCATCGGCTTGCGCCGGCTTGCCGTCCTTGGTGTGGATCGAACCATCCAGGCCTTTGGTCATGTTCTTCAGGTCAGGGTTGACCAGCTTGATACGGTCGACTTCAGCCATCACACGCGGGCCTTCGCCCATCGCACGGATGCTGATGGTGCCGTCTTCGCCGACTTCGATCTGCTGCTCGGGCGGCACGGCGATCGGTCCGCCATTGCCCATCACCGGCATACCGTTGCCGGCACGCAGCACGCCCAGGGCGTCCACGTTCAGGCTGCCGGTGCGCACGTAGCTTTCAGCGCCATCGGGGGTCTGCACGGCGATCCAGCCGTTGCCTTGCACCGCAACGTCGAGGTCGCGACCGGTTTCAACCAGCGAACCTGGTGAGAAGTCGGTGGCCGGACGCTCGGTCATGGCAAACGCACGCGCCGGAAAGCTGTCACCAAACACCGGCATCGAACGGGCCTGTTCCAGGTCCTTCTGAAAACCGTTGGTAGAGATGTTTGCCAGGTTGTTGGCATGAGCCTTCTGCGCCAGTGCATTCTGGCTGGCGCCGGTCATTGCCACATAAAGGTACTTGTCCACACTCTTTCCTCTGCATGCCGGACGTTTGCCGCCCACCGCTGTACTGTTGAGCGATAAGCAATTTACAGACCAACTTTTTTCTGGCGGTGCGAGGCCCGGCAAACAAAGGACTTGAGGGGTTTTGCGGGGATTGGGGAAATGTATCGGAGACGAAAAACCGGCGGTGTTATGCCGGTTGGTGGCAAGTGCTGGCCTTTGCAGCCAACAGGATCCCCTGCGGCGAGGGAGCTTGCTCCCTCGCCACAAAGTTGTCATTGCTTCAGCTTAAGCGTCGGGGTCTTTGCCGACTTCATACTCACGCAACTTGTTGGCAATGGTCGTATGCGAAACCCCCAACCGCTTGCCCAGCTGCCGACTGCTCGGATGCTCGGAATACAACCGCTCCAGCACCGCTTTCTCAAAGCGCCCGACGATCGCATCCAGCCCGCCTTCGAGGGAGAAATCGCCAAGCGGCTGACGCACGCCGTAATCCGGCAAGCGAATGTGCTCGGCCTTCACGGTCCCGCCTTCGCACAACGAAACCGCCTGGAACAACACGTTTTCCAATTGCCGGACGTTGCCCGGCCAATGGTAATGACTGAGCCGCTCCATCGCCGCTGGCGCCAGCTTCGGCAGCGGGCAACCGATCTGACGACTGGCCTGGTCGAGGAAGTGCTCCACCAACGGCGTCAAACCATCGAGGCATTCACGCAGCGGCGGAATGTGCAGTGAGAGCACGTTCAAGCGGTGATACAAATCCTGGCGAAACTCGCCCCGCGCGCATAACTCGGACAAGTCCACCTGCGTCGCGCAGATCACCCGCACATCCAGATAGACCTCTTCATCACTGCCCACACGACGGAAGCAACCGTCCTGCAAGAAGCGCAGCAATTTCACCTGCAAGCGCGGGCTCATTTCCCCGACGCCATCGAGAAACAACGTACCGCCCGCCGTCAGCTCCAGCAGCCCAAGCTTGCCTTCGGCACGCGCGCCTTCGAAGGCGCCGGGGCCGTAGCCGAACAATTCGGTCTCGGCCATCGACTCCGGTAAACCGGCGCAGTTGAGCGCCATCAACGGCGACTGCCCGCGTGGGCTGGCAAGGTGGCAGGCGCGGGCCAGCAATTCTTTACCCGTGCCGGTTTCGCCTTCTATCAATAGCGGTGCATCCAGTGGCGCCATGCGCCGCGCTTCGCGGACCACCGCGGCCATGACTTTCGAGCTTTGGAAGATGCTGTCGAACCCGCGCAGTTCCTGCTTGCGGACGTTGTAGATGCGCTCCCCCACCCGATCAGCGCGGTGCAGCGTCAGGACTGCACCGGCCATGGCTTCGCTGTCGTCATGCTCGGATTGCAGCGGTGCGATGTCAGCGAGGAACACATCGCCCTTGACCTTGACCCGCAGCCCGTTGATGCGCGACTTGTTGGCACGCACCAGTTCCGGCAAATCAAAATCCTCGGCGTAACGCGACAGCGGAATCCCCGGCACCTCATCTACCCGCACCCCGAGCAACTGCGCCGCTGCACGGTTGGCCGCCACGATGGAGCCGCCCATGTCGATCGACAACACCGGAAACTCCAGGGCGCCGAGCAAGGCATTGAGCTCCATGTGCCGACGCTCGCTGGGCATCAGCCCTACACGCTTGACGCCAAATACCCCGGCAATCGACTCGAATTTCGGACGCAACGCCTGGAACTGAATATTGATCAGGTTCGGGCAGTGCAGGTAGATCGCATTGCCATGCTCACCGCCGACCTCGCCGCGAGCGACGTTGATTCCGTACTCGACCAGCAAGTTGAGAATGTCGCGCAGGATGCCGATGCGGTTCTGGCAGTGGACTTTGATACGCATATAAAGGCCCAAGAAAAACGGTCAATAGGTTGGATGCCCGAGGTACAACCCTGTGGGAGCGAGCCTGCTCGCGAATGCGTCGGTGCACTCGGCATTGATGTGTCAGGCAGAACGCTTTCGCGAGCAGGCTCTCTCCCACAGGGTATTTTGTTGCTGGCACGCTCAGATAGCCGTCAAGATTATGTGACAGGCGCAACGCTTTTCAAACCCGAAAAACTCAATACCTGCGCCACTGCGATCCATTCGTAACGAAATCTTTACGAAAACTGGAGAACTTTCCTACGCGCGGCACGATTCACCTACTGCAACGCGGCACGCCTTGGAGTATTTCTAAGTCCATAGCAGCACATAACAAGAATGAAATCCCCTAGCAGGAGAGCAGCATGAAGCAGACGCAGTACGTGGCTCGCGAGCCCGATGCGCAAGGTTTTATCGACTACCCCGCTGAAGAACATGCGGTGTGGAACACGCTGATTACTCGCCAACTGAAAGTGATCGAGGGGCGTGCGTGCCAGGAATATCTGGACGGTATCGAAAAACTCGGTCTGCCCCACGACCGCATTCCGCAACTTGGTGAAATCAACAAAGTCCTCGGTGAAACCACCGGTTGGCAAGTGGCCCGGGTGCCGGCGCTGATCCCCTTCCAGACCTTTTTCGAATTGCTGGCCAACAAGCAGTTTCCGGTGGCGACCTTTATTCGGACCCGCGAAGAGCTGGATTACCTGCAAGAGCCGGATATTTTCCACGAGATCTTCGGCCACTGTCCGCTGCTGACCAACCCTTGGTTCGCGGAATTCACCCACACCTACGGCAAGCTTGGCCTACAGGCCACCAAGGAAGAACGCGTGTACCTCGCGCGTCTCTACTGGATGACCATCGAGTTCGGCCTGGTCGATACACCAGAAGGCCTGCGCATTTACGGCGGCGGCATTCTCTCCTCGCCGAAAGAAACCGTTTACTGCCTGTCGGACGAACCTGAGCATCAGGCCTTCGATCCGCTGGAATGCATGCGCACGCCTTACCGCATCGACATCCTGCAGCCGCTGTACTTTGTCCTGCCGAACCTCAAGCGTCTGTTTGATGTGGCTCATGAAGACATCATGGCCATGGTCAAGCAAGGCATGCAGCTCGGTTTGCACGCGCCTAAATTTCCACCCAAAAAAGCCGCGTGATCCGCAGCTTTTAGAATCAAGTGAGCCTGTCAGGACACGACGCTTTGCTATAGCGTGGTGAAACTGACGGCCGATTTCCAATCATTCGATTTCAGGAACCCATCATGTCCACATTGAATCAAGCCCATTGCGAAGCCTGCCGCGCCGATGCCCCTCAGGTCAGCGACGAAGAATTGCCGATCCTGATCAAGCAGATCCCGGACTGGAACATCGAAGTGCGCGACAGCGTGATGCAACTGGAAAAAGTGTTCCTGTTCAAGAATTTCAAGCACGCCCTTGCATTCACCAACGCAGTCGGTGAAATCTCCGAGGCCGAAGGCCACCACCCTGGCCTGCTCACCGAGTGGGGCAAAGTCACCGTGACCTGGTGGAGCCACTCCATCAAGGGTCTGCACCGCAACGACTTCATCATGGCCGCGCGCACTGACGAAGTGGCCAAGAACGCCGAGGGCCGCAAATAATGCATTTCGACGCCATCGGTCGAGTACCCGGCGACCCGATTCTCGGCTTGATGGAAGCCTATGCGCAGGACCCGAACCCGCGCAAATTCGACCTTGGCGTGGGCGTCTATAAAGATGCCCAGGGCCTGACGCCGATTCCCCAGTCCGTGAAGCTTGCCGAGCAGCGCCTGGTGGATCGCCAGACCACCAAAACCTACATCGGTGGTCACGGCGAACCGGCGTTCGGCAAGGCGATCAGCGAGCTGGTACTTGGCGCCGACTCCCCATTGATCGCCGAACAACGGGCCGGCGCCACCCAGACACCGGGCGGCACTGGTGCGCTGCGCTTGAGCGCCGACTTCATCGCCCAGTGCCTGCCGGGCCGTGGCGTGTGGCTGAGCAACCCGACCTGGCCGATCCACGAAACCATCTTCGCGGCGGCCGGGGTCAAGGTCAGTCATTACCCCTACGTCGGCAGCGACAACCGCCTCGACGTTGAAGCCATGCTGGCAGTGCTCAAAGACGCGCCGAAGGGCGATGTGGTGTTGCTGCACGCCTGCTGCCACAACCCGACCGGTTTCGATCTGTCCCATGACGATTGGCGCCGCGTGCTGGACGTGGTGCGCAGCCGCGATCTGGTGCCGTTGATTGACTTCGCCTACCAGGGCTTCGGCGATGGCCTGGAACAGGATGCGTGGTCGACCCGGCTGTTCGCGGCCGAGTTGCCGGAGGTGCTGATCACCAGTTCCTGCTCGAAAAACTTCGGGCTGTACCGCGATCGCACGGGGGCGCTGATTGTCTGTGCGAAAACCGCTGAGAAGCTGCTGGATATCCGCAGCCAACTGGCAAACATCGCCCGCAATCTGTGGTCGACGCCGCCGGATCATGGCGCTGCCGTGGTCGCGACGATTCTTGGCGATCCCGAGTTGAAAAGCCTCTGGGCCGACGAAGTGGAAGCCATGCGTTTGCGCATCGCCCAATTGCGCAGCGGCCTGATGGAAGCGCTTGAACCCCATGGTTTGCGTGAGCGTTTTGCGCATATCGGTGTGCAACGCGGGATGTTTTCCTACACCGGCTTGTCGCCGGAGCAAGTGAAACAGCTTCGTGATCATCACAGCGTGTACATGGTCGGCACCGGCCGTGCGAACGTGGCCGGGATCGATGCAACCCGCCTTGATCTACTGGCCGAGGCCATCGCCGAAGTCTGCAAGTAACCTCAAGCCCTGCACATTCCCACCTGTGGGAGCGGCGGTGCGGCGATCCGACTTGCTCGCGAAAGCGCTGTGTCAGGCGACATAGATGTCGGCTGACACTCCCTCTTCGCGAGCAGGCTCGTTCTCACATTTGTTTTGCTGACCCTTCCAACGAACCAATCGCTGAAGTTGCGCCCGGCCGCGTCAGCGGCGAGAGGTCTGCAACCTCACCAGAGTGGGAGCGAGCCTGCTCGCGAAGGGGCCAGTCAGAGCAATCCATCACTCTCGGGCAACTCATACTCCGCCGCAACCTTCCCAGCCCTCCCCGGCTTGCTCAGGGTCGGCTCCTTCTCCAGGCACTCCACCAGATAATCAATAAGCACCCGCAATTTCGGCGGCAAATAGCGCGTCGGCGAATGCAGCAACCAGGCGCCGCCATGGTAGGACGCGAGGAAGGTCCAGTCCGGCAGCACCTGCACAATCAACCCTTGCTCCAGCGCATAACGCGCCGTGAAATACGGCAGACTGCCAATCCCGATGTGCTGCAACACCGCCCCCAGCCGCACGCCTGTGTGATTCGCCGCATACCGACCGCGCACACCGACCGTCACAGCCTTGCTGCCTTTCTTGAATTTCCAGCGCGCATCGCTCGGGGTTTCACCCAGGTAGATACAGCTGTGGTTGAGCAAGTCGTGGGGGTGCGTCGGCGTGCCATGTTCGGCGAGGTATTGCGGTGTAGCGCAGAGCAAATGGTCGATGGTGAGCAATTGCCGCCCGACCAACCCTGCGGGCGGTCGATCGGTAATCCGAATCGCCAGATCAACGTTGTCGTCGATCAGATCCACCTGCCTATCCTCAAGCAACAACTCCACATCCACTTTGGGATAACGGCGCAGAAATTCCGGCATATGCGGGTGAATCACAAATCGACCGACCGCCTTGGGCACGCTGACCCGAACCAGCCCTTCCGCTTCATGGGTGAACTGCCCGCTGATTTCCATCACGGACTTGGCCGCACTGACCATTTCCTGGCAACGCTTGAACACCTCTTCGCCACCGTCGCTCAAGCGCAGCTTGCGCGTGGTTCGCTGCAGCAGACGCGTGGCCAACGCTTTTTCCAGACGCGAAATACTGCGACTCACCGCCGAGGGTGAAGAACCCATCTGACGAGCCGCTTCGGAAAAGCTGCCGGTCTCGACAACCTTGACGAAAATCGCCATTTCACCCAGTAACGGCAGTGGAAGATTTATGCTCACAGCGCAACAGTCCTTTGATGTTTGAACGGATTATCACGCAATTCCACGATTCATATAATAAAAAGAAACTTTAATGAGGACATGGAATATGACGCTTCGCCTCTTTTTCCATAGTGATGACCTCAAGGCCAATGTGGAAGTCCTGGATTGCACGCCCCAGGAAAACGAGTTTGCGGTGGTGCTGCGCGCCACGTTGTTTCACCCCCAGGGTGGCGGCCAGCCTTTCGATACCGGCTGGATCGGCGAAAGCCAGGTGCTGCGCGTGGTCCAGGACCCGGACCGAATCATTCATTTTGTCGACCGGCCAATAAAACCCGGCATGACCCAGATCAGGATTGACGAGCAACGCCGCCGGTTCAATTCGCGCATGCATTCGGCCGGCCACCTGATCGGCCATTTTGTCCAGGCACTGGGCTGGATGCCGGTCAAGGCTCATCACTGGCCGGGCGAAGGACGCGTGCAATTCAAACCGCTGGAGTCGGCAAAAGAGATGGATGCCGAGATGATTCAGCACGGCATCGAGCAATGGGTCGCCCATGACCTTCCGCGCCTGACATCGATGCGCGAAGGCGCCCGGGAAATTGGTTTCGGTGAGCTGCCCGCCTACGGCTGCGGCGGCACCCATGTACGTAGCCTGAAGGATTTGGGCACGGTCACGATCGCTTCCCTTTCACTGAAAAAGGGAATGCTGTCAGTCCACTACAGCGTGGATTGAGCTTTCGGCGATGTCGTCCCCGGCATCGCCCGACGCCCGGGGGAGCCCGCATTCGCGGGTTCTGTTGACTATCTAATAGATGGACCTAAGACATGATGCTTGACGTCGAGCGTCTCGATGAGACGTGCATAAAAAAACTGGCCAATGAAGAAGTCCTCGCCATCCGCGTCAAAGGCCTGCTGCCCCAGCCGCTGGCGATTCAGATTGGCGACAAGATCCTCGCCCCGGGTTTTGAAGGCTATATCAATGCGCCGAGCATCGGTCGCATCGGCATGGCGTTTTATGAGGCGGAAAATCAGCCGCTGCTGATCGAAGATTATTTCGAGCATGCCTCGCGCAACATCGCGGAATTACGCAAACGTTGCGCGCCCTACTCGTCCCCGGTCGACACCTTGCGCTGCATGCTCGATGAGTCCTGGCCGGCGGGTGCGCACCTGGAAAATCTCTACGGCCGCAAGATGTATGTCGGCCTGTCCCGCGTGGTGAAACCAGGGGTGTGCTTCCTGGCCCATCACGACATTTTCGCCAAGGATGCCCCCGACAGTTACCAGGCCAGAAGCCTGGAAGCGCAGTTCGCCTGCAACGTTTACCTGAACATGCCCTCCGAGGGTGGCGCCTTGCAGATGTGGGACCACGATATTTCTCCGGATCAATTCGACGAGATGCGTGGCGACAGCTACGGCATCGACCCGGCCTTGCTCGGCACGCCGGCCCTGGAGATTCGTCCTGAGCCGGGTGATTTCATCATGTTCAATTCGCGCTGCATGCACTCGGTAACACCCGGCGTGGCGGATCCGCGATTGAGCCTTTCGTTCTTTGTCGGCTATCGCGGCAATGCTTCACCCCTTACTTTCTGGAGTTGAAATGCTTTCGAATTACCTGGGCGAGTTCCTTGCGCTGGCGACTATTCACTTTCTGGCTGTGGTCGCACCTGGACCGGACTTCGCTGTCACCATCCGTCAAAGTGTGCGTTTCGGCCGGTTGGTCGGGATCTGCACGGCCCTGGGCATCGGTGCGGGGATTTCCGTGCACGTGCTCTACACCCTGCTCGGGGTCGGCGCGTTGATGCATACGACGCCCTGGTTACTGACGGTGGCCAAGGTGGTGGGCGGCGTTTACATTTTGTACCTCGGTGTCAGCCTGCTACGCAGTAAACCCAAATCCGCGCTTGAGGGGGACAAAGTCGCCAACGAGCCCGTCGTCGAACAAACACTGTTGAAGGCGTTCACCACCGGCTTTTTGACCAACGCGACCAACCCCAAGGCAACGCTGTTTTTCCTGGCAATTTTCACCACGCTCATCAGCGCTACGACACCCTTGAAGATCCAGGCGCTGTATGGGGCCTGGATGTGTTTTGTGAACGCGCTGTGGTTCGTGATCGTCGCGCTGTTCTTTTCCAGCGCCCGGGTGCGATTGCTGTTCATGCGCATGGGGCATTGGTTCGAACGCACCATGGGGGTGATTCTGATCCTGTTCGCCGGGCGTTTGATTCTCTCGATGTAAGAGCGCCTCAAACGCAAAAGGCCCGCTCAGTCTGACTGACGGGCCTTTTTCGTTTCTGCGCCGCTTTTGCATTTCTGTGCGACAGATCCCACATCAGGGACTCCCGTAACACTCCGTTACAGTGTTAGCTTGGAACCGTTTCTGTCTCATCGATCAGAAACTTCTCACTCCACTGCCTGCAAAGGAATGCCAACAGCAATGAATTTCTCACTCAAGCACCTGGCTGCGTCAACCCTGATACTGGCCAGCCTTTCGTCGTTCACCCTGACAGCGCAGGCCAACATCACCCCGCAACAGAGTGCGGCGATCCTCAAGACGTTCAGTGACACCTCCGTAACGGATTTCAGGCAATTCCTGGGAGGCCTGGCCAAGAGCGACCTCGGCAAAACCGACAATCTCGGCTCCGCCATCAGCGCCTTCCTCGACAACAAGACCCTCACTCCAGACCAGCAAAACGAAATCCATCGCCTGCTTGGTCTCTACGCACGGGTGAAATACGGTGCCGCCGCTACCGAGACCCTGCGCGAGCTGGTGGCTATCCCGACCTTCCGCGTCGAGGGCGTTGATCAACACGACAATCCCGAATTCATCAAGATCGCCGACAAGATCAAGGGCCTCGCCCAGGCGTTCAACCTGAACTTCCGCAACATTGACAACCGCGTCTATGAAATATCCCTTGAGGGCAGCGGCGACGAAGTCGTGGGCATTCATGCGCATGCCGATGTGGTGCCCGTAACGCCGGAGAACTGGGTTCTGAAAGACGGCACCAAACTTGATCCGTTCAAGGTCACCCTGATCGGCGACCGCATGTATGGCCGGGGCACCGAAGATGACAAGAACGGTATCGTGGTAGCGCTTTATGCGATGAAGGTCATCAAGGAAGAGAAGCTGCCGCTGGCGCGCAATTTCAAGCTGCTGGTCGATACCACCGAAGAAACCACCGGCGACGCCATCCCTTATTACTTCGAACACAACCCGACACCCAACTACAACCTGGCGCTGGATGGCGGCTACCCGGTAGTGATTGCGGAGAAAGGCTACGGCACCGTGATGGCGAACTTTGCCAAACGCAAGGCTGAGGGCAAGGGCGCCGAGATCATCTCGATGACCGGTGGCATGGCCACCAACCAGATCCCGTCGACATCGGTCGTCACCCTTTTGAGTGAGAAGCCCGTCGAGTTGGCCGCCAGCCTGCAGAAGGCCGGCGCCGAATATGCCAAAAGCAATGGCGGCAACTTCGACGTCACTGCCAAAGTTGATGGCAAGGATGTCAAATTGACGGTCACCGGCGTTTCCGCCCACTCCTCCGAGCCCGAATCCGGCATCAACCCGGTGTCGAGAATGCTGGGCTTCATCAATAGCCTCGACGGCAAGGTTGCGCTCAAGCACAACCACATCACCGACGCCGCCCGCTACGCCGCCGACAACTGGGGCCTGGATTACCTGGGAGGCAAATTGGGGGTCGGTTTTTCCGATGCTTTCATGGGACCGCTGACCGCTTCCCTGACCTATGTCGGGATGGACGATAAAGCCTTCAAGCTCGCGGTCAACCTGCGCGTGCCGAAGGGCAAGTCGCCGGAAACGCTCAAGTCTGAAATCGCCGATAAGCTTGATGCCTGGAGCAAAAAGACCCACGTCGCGGTGGCCTTCGACTACTCGATCGCCGAGCCGATGTACCGCAACCCTGAAGGTAAATGGGTCAAGGCCTTGCTCGCCGTGGCCAGCGAAAACCTGGGCATGGAACACAAGTACGGCACCTCTGCGGGCGCCACTTCGGTCCATGAACTGCCCAATGGCGTGCAATTCGGCCTGGCCAGGCCCGAGGTCAAGTACACCGGCCACACCGACAACGAGTTCAAGACGGTCGACCAGTTCCTGCTGGACCTGCAGATCGTGACGGAAATGATGGGGCGGATCGGGCAGTTGCCGAAACTCTGATCGCCTTTTCGGACCCGCTGTTGTGGCTGGTCCGACGCGTTGATCATCTTGATGCCGGCACTGACAAAAAAGGACCGTCGGTCCTTTTTATAAATGACACACAAACAAAAACGCCGCTCATTGCTGAGCGGCGTTTTTGTTGAATATGGAGCGGGAAACGAGACTCGAACTCGCGACCCCGACCTTGGCAAGGTCGTGCTCTACCAACTGAGCTATTCCCGCAAATGGCGTCCCCTAGGGGACTCGAACCCCTGTTACCGCCGTGAAAGGGCGGTGTCCTAGGCCACTAGACGAAGGGGACACGCTAACTGAAACACATGGTGTGTATTTCAGTGCCCAAATCCGCATCCGAAGATGTCGGCTCTGGCTTCACTCAGCCCTGCCCGAAAGCAACGCTGCTTAAAATTGGAGCGGGAAACGAGACTCGAACTCGCGACCCCGACCTTGGCAAGGTCGTGCTCTACCAACTGAGCTATTCCCGCATATGGCGTCCCCTAGGGGACTCGAACCCCTGTTACCGCCGTGAAAGGGCGGTGTCCTAGGCCACTAGACGAAGGGGACACACGTACAACATTCACTCCCTACCGCGTTTCGCTGTGTGCTTTACGCTGTAAGTGGCGCGCATTCTATGGATGGATTGAGGGGTCGTCAACCCCCAGATATAAATTTATTTAAATCAATGACTTCGCCCCGCTTTCAGCCGGGATTCCGGCTTTTGCGCCTGCTGACCTTTGGCGACTATATTCTGATAACCACCAAGACGTTATAGTCCGTCGCTGAAGATGATGGCAATCTGAACCACGATTGCCAGTATTTATATAAGTCGAACCCCGGCCGATATAAAGATAGCCACAACCGATTCAACTCGTCGAGCGGTCCTATGCGCCCAAATGCCAAGCCACTACACTCGATCGCGAACCCTATAAAGAGGTCTTACCGGTGACACCACTCATGATCACCCTGCTAGTCGTAGCCGGGATCGCACTATTGATCGCCATTGGCTACATGAACCATGTGGTGGAAAACAACAAGCTGGAAAAGGCCCGTACCAAGGTTGAACTCAACGACCGCCTGCGTCGCTGCGGCGAAATCACCGAGACCTTCCCCGGCCAGCTGATGACACCTGGCCTCAAGCTGCTGCTGACCCGCCTGGAACTCAATGTCTGCAAGCGTTTGCTCAACCTGGAAAAAACCAGTTCCAACCTCAGGGCCCGGATTACCGAACTCGAAGCCCTGGTCGCGCAAGGCGAATCGATCCCGGTCAACAACCCGCCGGCACCGATCCAGACCGAGGCCAAGGCCAAGGACGTGCGTTTCCTGCTCGAAGCCCTGCACGGCCAAATCACCCGCGCCGCACAGGATGGCTTCCTGCCGACCAACGAAGCCAAGCGCTGGATCCGCGAAGTGCGCCACATTCTGGTCCTGCTGCACATCGAGTTCTTCAATAACCTGGGCCAGCAATGCCTGCAACAAAACCAGCCAGGCCAGGCCCGCCTCGCCTTCGAGCGCGGTGTGCAATACCTGCGTAAACAGCAGGAACCACAGATCTACGCCGAACAGCTCGAATACCTGGAAAAACTCCTGGCGCGAGCCAACGCCATGGTGATGGACAACATCGCGGCCGTTGAAAGCGAGACCAACCAGTTGAACGCCGGCCTCAAAGAAGTTGAAGCGGATGCGGACTGGAAGAAGAAAGTGATCTACGACTGATCGGAAGAATCAAGGAAGCCACCGCGAGGTGGCTTTTTTTTGGACTGGGTTTGGCGAGTGAGTACTGCCGGTCAAGATGGGTTGGCGGCGAGGTCGTCATCGCTGGCAAGCCAGCTCCCACAGGGTTAGGTGTTTACCTGCAAGTCAGTGGTCGGCTGTCAGGCCGCCTTCGCGGGCAAGCCTCGCTCCTACAAGGGGTTCGCTGTACACGCTTCGCTCTTCACCACTCATCAGGCCGAGCGTTAGCTCGCCTGCAGCTTGGCCGTCATCGCAGGCAAGCCAGCTCCCACAGGTTAGGTGTTCACCTGCAAGTCATTGGTCGGCTGTCAGGCCGCCTTCGCGGGCAAGCCTCGCTCCTACAAGGGGTTCGCTGTACACGCTTCGCTCTTCACCACTCATTAGGCCGAGCGTTAGCTCGCCTGCTTTTGATCTTGATCCACCCGCCCCTTTCGGGAGGCTGAGTGGAGGTGTTCATCCGGGGAGTGGCGCGCAGCGCCGTTCGACGCAGTCGAACACGCTGCATGTAGGTCGTCGCGAAGCAGACCGGAGGGCAGTGTCCCCGGAT